>CAZGQZ010000054.1:0-12723 GCA_964527985.1 uncultured Rikenellaceae bacterium
GCTTCAATGCTATCGGCGTATGTAATTAGCTTTTCAAAATCGGGTCCAGTAACTTCAATGTTAATTGCTTTACCTGCTGGTGGGCCCATTAGGTTTTGGGTTATTGAAAGATCAACGCCTGGGTATTGGTTTAGCAGCTCGCTATTTAGCATGCTCATAATTGATGCTGTATTTATACCCTCTCTGTCCTTAAAGTCAACAAAGCTAATTGTAGTAAGTGCCTTATTAACCTGATCGCCAAATGTGCTCCATTCGTCGGGGTCGCCTTGCCCAATGGTTGTTAATACCGATTTTACAATGTGATTGTATGGTGCTAAAAGGCTATCCAAATCATTCTCTATTTTATATATAACCGAATCGGTTGCGCTAATATCGGTACCAATAGGCAACTCAGCAATTATATTAATGTAGCTAGGTTCGTTTGTTGGAAAAAACTTAACCTCGGGCTGTCGAACCATAAACAGTAGAACGCTGAAGATTAGAAGCCCAAATGTTCCCAGAAAAAACCATACTGGTCGCCATCCTCTCAGTGCATAGTTTAGCGTGCGAGAGTATAGGTTCTCCAATCGAGTAAGGAAAACATCACGAAACCATCGCTCAACTTTATAAAAGAATAGAGCATTGAGGAAAACGATTAGTGCAATAAGGCTTAATATGTTGGCAATGGCGAACCATTTAGCTAGGTATAAAATTGCGGCTAGGCCAACTAAAATAATAGCGAGTCTGTTGGCTTTTCGCTTATTGGGTGTATTGTCGTGCCTATTTTCACCGTGCTTAATAAATGTTGCCGATACAACAGGTATTATAACCAGAGCAACAAAAAGCGATGATGTAAGCACAACGATTAGCGTTACAGGGAGGTTTTTCATGAATTCACCCGTAAGACCACCCCAAAAGGCAAGAGGTAAAAATGCTGCAAGCGTTGTTGCTGTTGAGGCAATAATTGGTATGGCAATTTCGCCAACGGCCAATCGGGCTGCCTCAAGGGGTTTGTGTCCCTTGTCAACAAATCGGTAAATGTTCTCAACCACAACAATGGCATTGTCAACAAGCATCCCAAGTGCAAGGATAAGGGCGAATAGAACGATCATGTTTATCTGGTAGTCGATAATGTTGAGCACCATAAAAGAGGTGAGCATTGATAGGGGGATGGCCAATCCGACAAACAAAGCGTTACGAGTACCCAAAAAGTAAAACAGAACAAGTACTACAAAGAAAACCCCTAGTATTAGGCTATTCTCAAGGTTCGATAGCTGTTTGCGAATTAAGTCGCTTTGATCGTTTGTTAGGGTTACCGACATTGTTGCTGGGATGGCTCCGGTTTCCTTTGCCTTATCGAGAACCGCGAAAATTTTGTCGGTGGCATTTAGCAGGTTTTCACCGCCTTTTTTAATAACCTGAACCGATACAACAGGATGGCCATCTAACCTAGCCATTGATGTTGATTCGGCGTATCCGTCAACAACTTCAGCAACGTCACGAAGGTAAATTGTTCGTCCTTGTTCGCGTTTTACAACAATGCTCTCAATCTCTTTAACTTTTTCAAATTCTCCAACAATTCTTATCGATCGGCGCATTTTCCCAAGTCTAATGTCGCCACCCGACATTGAAACATTTTCCCACGATACAGCATTCTCTATATCTTGAAACGATAAGCCCAGCGATTCCATTTGAATAAGATCTACCTCAATGAAGATTTCTCTCTCCTCAACACCCTGAATTTGAACCTTTGAAACCTCGGTTATGGGCTCAATCATATCTTCAAGGTACTCGGCATAGGCTTTTAGCTCTTCGAGCGAAAAATCGCCCGAAAGGTTTATGTTTAAAATTGGGAACTCCGAGAAGTCAACATCGGTAACAAAAGGGTCGGTAAGCAGGTCGGTTGGTAGCTCACTTTTTGCTCGGTCAACAGCATCTTTTACCTCTTGGAGCGCTTCGCGCAGAGGTACATCGGCGTTGAATTCAACCATTACCATGGATGCATCCTGAAGCGATGTTGAGGTAATTTCCTTTAGTCCCTTTACGTCTTCAGCCTCTTTTTCAATAGGTCGTGTAATAAGGTTTTCGATATCAACTGGTGGGTTACCGGGGTATACGGTTTGAACCAATATGGTGGGGAATACCACCTCGGGGAAAAGTTCCTTGGGCATACCCCTATACGACATAAAACCAAAAACTGCAATAATAAGGGATAGCAGATATACGGTGTTCCTGTTTTTTAATGCCCACGAGGTAAGCTTAAATTCCCTTGCTTTATCTTTTTTGATCTCGCTCATTGTCTAACTTTAAGTGTGATGAATAATTAGGTTTAAGTAAAACCTATTTTTGTCGTATCTCAATTAAGCTTCCGTTGCCCACTTGATTAAAACCTGCTGTAATAGCATTTTGGCCAACTTTCAAGCCTGATAAAATCATTGTTTTATCGTTGTATGATAGTCCCGACTCAACGTATACCTTGCGGGCAATGCTCTTTCCGTCTTCTTTTTTGCTCTCAATAAAAAGGAATTCGCCTTTGCTGTCCTGTTTAACAATTAGGCTTGGGACAACGATTGCTTTTGACGATTCGAAATCCTTAATATTTAGCGATGCCATTTGGTTTGGCTTGATTAGGCCTTTTACGTTTGGCATTAAAACCTCAATTTTTATTGTTCGGGTTTTCGAGTCGATGGCGTTTCCTATTCGATTAATTGGAGCGCTGTACGATAAATTTTTATATGTGGGGAATAGAATGTCAACGGTATCGCCAACGTTAATTTTCGGAAGAAGACTCTCCGAAACATCAGCGGTAATTTTTATCCTGTCGAGGTTTATTAGGTATACTATTGGTTTACCGGGCGATGCGAGTTCGCCCTCTTTAATCATGATGTCGTCAATAATGCCATCAAATGGTGCTTTTATTACTGACATGGCTAGCTGCGATTGTAGGGTTTTTAGCTTTTGCTCAAGGCTTTCTTTTCCATTTTTCGCCTCGAGGTATTGTAATTCCGACCCTATGCCTTGTTCCCATAACTCGCTTTGTTTTTCGTATACCTTAGTGGCAAGTTCTAGTCCAAGCTTAACCTCGGCTATACTATTTTCCAAAATATCAGTATTTAAGCGTATTAAAACATCATCCTTTTTTACTCTATCACCCTTTTTTGTATTAATAGCTTCAACTTGTCCGTTTGTTTCGGGGCTAATAAAGGCTTCGTCTTGTAGCTCTACAGTGCCATTTACCAAAAAGTAATGCTGAAAAACTTCATAATTAAGCGTTTTTACCTGAACTGGGGTTTGTCCATTATACTCGCTATCCTTCTCAAGAGTGGAAAGCTTTTTTTCCAGCTCGTTTATCTTATGGTTAAGCTTAATTTGCTCCTCTTTTAGCTTTGATAATTGATTGCGAATTGCCTCGGGCGATTCGGGGTTGCTGCAGCCAAAAAGGAGGCTTGCTGCAGCTAGAGTTATGATAAGTCTTTTCATTTTGCTATGTTTTTTGTACGGTATTTTACTTTTTGAGAAATATGTACTAAAGGTTTCCGGTAATTTTATCGAGCATAAGCTTTGCGTTAAGCAGCTCAACGGTTGCTCCAATGTAATTGCCAACGGTTTGTAGGTATTTGTCGTTTGCCTCAATTACGTCGCGTTGCGATGCAACCCCTTTGGAGTACTGAACCTGATAGTTTTTGTAAACCCTGCTTGCCAAATCTTTGTTCTCTTTTTGACTTTGATATTTGTCCCAAGCAGTTAAGTATTGTGCTTTGGCATTTGCAAATTCTAGCTCAAGGCTTTGCTGAACTTGGCTAAACGAGTTGGTTGATTTAAGCAGTTCAAGTTTTGCCTGCTGCACTTTTGAACGACGCATTCCGCTCGAAAAAATGGGGAGCGATAGGCTTGCACCAGCGAGCGCTTCGGGGGTAAAGTTTACCACAGGTTGCTTAGCCAAACGCTGATAGGTTGCGAATGCTGAAATTGTAGGTAAAAAGTTCGATTTTTCAAGCTTTAGCTGTAGTTCACTAAGCTCAACCTGATTTGCCATTATCCGAAGGTCGGTATTGTTGTCGGTATTTATACTGCTTGTTTGGTTTAACGTTGGCGAAAGGTTGCTTGTAAACGTATCAAGTTCGTCGGAGAGCAAAATTTCCGAATTGATATCGATGCCTAAGTGAAACTTTAAAAGATTTATGGCCGATTGTACCTGACGACCTGTTTCGTTGTTTGAACTCTCAAGTAACGAAAGCGATACTTTTATCTGATCCTTTGCAGTTTGATCAATAAACCCAGTTTTAAGCATAGCTTCCGAATCGGAATATAACTTTTGAAGGTTATTGACGCTAGAGTCTAAAATACCTTTTGTCTCCTCGAGAAGCAATGCCGTATAGTAAGCCGAAGCTACATTGTATTTTATATCCTCTTCGCTTTTATCCAAAGCGTTTTCCGAGAGGTTTTTATAGGCTTTCGATGCCTGTAGTCCAACAATGTATGGACCGCTAAAAACTAGCTGCGATGCCGTAACGCTGAAAGTGGCATTTGCTTTTTCGCCAACCTCAATGTTCATTTCCGTTGGTTGACCATCGGGGCCAGGAGGGCCAGGTATTGATAGTGTGGGTAGCTCATTTAAAATTATACTCAGATCAACTCCAGCGTTAACTTGAGGTAACCCAGTTGCTGTTGTTTCCCATACCTTTTTCTTGGCAATCTCAAGGTCGAGCTGGGCATTTAAATGGCTATAGTTTTTTTCAATGGCCATCTTCTGTGCTTCTGCTAACGAAACTTTAAGCGTTTCGGTTTGCGCTATAACTTCATTGAGGTTAATAAGTAGCGCAAAAGGAAGACATATTAAACTTAATAAAGTTGTTTTTTTCTTCATTATTGCAAAGGTGGATTAAAGTCGTTAATGTCAAAATCTTTCATTTTGTTTTCGAGGATTTCGATACCAGTTTGGTTTGCGATGCCCCTAATGTGATAAACAAAAATTTCGGTAAAAAATCGTTCCGAGGTGAATTCTTCTATACTGAGAATATCGTTATCAACAATGCTTTCAACCCTTGAGATTTGAATGCGGGCAATTATATTCGAATCAAGATCGTTTCGGTATAATCCTTCGTGTTGGCCTTTTTCAATGTTACGAATAATGTTAACGTACATTTTTTCTCTTCGGGCATTGGTTAGCCTTTCGTAGTGATGAGGATAGTATTTTTTTAAATCGAAGAGAGAGGATTGATTAACCGTCTTCATTTTTTTGTTAATAATTTTTCCAACAAAAAGAAGCTCCTCAATGGCGTTAACATTATCCCGTTCGGGGCAATCCATACCCTTATTTATCTGATCTATTTCAAGGTCAATTACTTTGCCTACCAGTTCATCTTTATTGCTTACATATTGGTAAAGCGTTTTCTTGGAGATACTTAAGTTTGAGGCAACATCGTCCATGGTAATGCTTTTAATGCCATATCGCATGTATAAATCTCTTACTCTCTGTACTATTTCTTTAAATTCTGTGCTCATGTCTTTGGAAACTTTGGGTACAAAAGTAACAAAAAACGTTTCCTTTGGTTTAAAAAAAGATTAAAAAAATGTTAATTAAAGGTTTTGCTCGTAAGCATATACTAAAAACCACTTTCGCTTTTTTAGTTCAAATCGGTATTCGGTAGCGAATCCGGAGTTTTTTATCCACGATTTTTGTGTGAAAGTGTCATTTCCCTTTTTGTATTCAACTTCAAAACGAGTAGTGTCTGTTTTTTGAACTGGTGTAGTTAGGAGAATCCAATTCTCTGCTGTCCAGTTTTTTTCGCCATTGGGGCTAACGAGCACGCCATCAATTGGGAATTTTATTCGCGATAGCTGGTAGGAGGTGTCGGCATGAAACTTTTTGTAAAAAGTTTCAAAATCTTCTTTGGCAAAGGGGTTTAGGGTTGAGCAGCCCGAGCCAATAAGAAGCATAATTGTAATTAGAGTAGCAATTTTGTTGTAATTCGGTTTCATGTTTTGCTGTTATTCTAGTTCGATTAGCTCGATGTATTTCTGGGTAACTCTTTCCCACGAAAAATGTTCAATTGCCCTTTGCTGTGCTAGTTTCCCTTTATTATTTTGGCTATCCCATTGCCCATTAATTATATATGTAAGCTGCTCTTGGTTGCTAAAGTAGTTTCCACAGTTTTTAAGGGTACTTTGGTTAAATGGATTGTTGTGCGCCACAATGTTACACCCACTAGCCATAGCCTGGAGTAGCGACGGGTTAGTGCCCCCAACAGAATGGCCATGAACGTACAATGAACAGTTGCTCCTTAGGCTATTTAAAATTCTGGTATCGTACTCGGGCCCCCAGAAAAGAAAATTCGGCACGTTACCGAATTGTTTGTAAAGCCGTTTGCCATAGGTATTGCTATATTCGCCAACAATAACCAGAGGTTTATTGGCTTGCAAAAACGATTTTAGGATAAGCTCAATACTATTTTCAGGTTCAAACCGTGCAATGCAAAGTCCAAAACTATTTGGTGTTAGGTTTTTGGCTGTTACGAATGATGTGTCGGTCTTTTCAAGAGGAACATTTACCCCATATGCTATATGGGTTGCCTTCTTATTATACCGGTTGCGTATATAATCGCATATGGCTTCATTATCGGCAACAACTCTTTTAATATTCTTTATTGCAATACGTTCGGTAAGCCTAAGAAAAGCCTTAGCAATTATTCCCCACTTCTCTCTTTTCCATTCAATGCCGTCGGGGTTAACAATAATTTTGTTTCTAAAGTCTTTGCAAAATAGAGGAAAGAAAAGAGCGGGCGAATGACCACAGCATATAATTGTATCAAAATTCAGTTTTTTGGCTTTTTTCAGGGAGTTATACCCATAGGCAAGCTTGCTAAAAGCATGAGGAAAACCTAAGCCGTGTTTAATCGGAATTCTTCTTACTCCCAAATAATCTGGAAGATTGCCTTCGGTTTTTTGGGGCTCAAAAACTGCTATTTTATAACCCTTTTGAGCAAGTAAAACCGATATGTTTTCAGCAAAATATTCAAACCCGCCATACCTGTTGGGTATTCCTCGGGTACCAATAATGGCAACGGTTTTGGGTGAATGGTTTTGCTTTACGCTACTTTTCAATCGTATCGGTTTTTGGAACAGTGAACGCGAATGTGCTACCTTTCCCTGGTTTGCTTTCAACCCAGATTGTTCCGCCATTTCGTTCAACAAACTCTTTGCAAAGGATTAAACCCAAACCTGTACCCTTTTCCTGCGAAGTGCCTATTGTAGTTGGATTTGAATCAATAAGAAATAGCTTGTCCATATCCTTTTTCTCAATCCCAATTCCATTATCTTTTACTGAAACCCTCCAGAACTCACCATCATCGTTAACCTCAATTTTTACTATTCCGTTGTTGGGGGTAAACTTTATAGCATTGGAGAGCAGGTTTCTAACAACTGTAGTAATCTGGTTTGTATCAACGTATGCAGAGCAATCGTTACCTGATATTATCTGCATTTCTAGGTTTTTGTTTTTGGCATTACCAGCAAGTAGTTCAAGGTTCTCTTCAATAATGTGTTTTAGGTTAATAATAGTCGGATGTAATGGCATTCTTCCAGTTTGTACCATCGACCATTGCAATAGGTTCTCAAGTAGGTTAAAGGTATTGTTTGAGTATTTGTATATCTGCGTAATAAAGTTTTTAAGGCTATCGGAGTCAAATGTTTCAAACTCGCGAGCTAGGAGTTCGCTAAGCCCAAGTACTGTGCTGAAAGGGTTTTTTAGGTCGTGCGCAATGATAGCAAAGAATTTATCCTTTGTGCTATTAAGCGCCTCTAGCTCTTCTCGCTGCTTCTCAAGCTCAATTTTCTGTTTTTCAATCTCTATGTTCTTATGAGTTAGTTCAGCCTCAAGCTTATTGTAGTCTCTTAACCTAAGAACTAGGCCTTTGAGCATTGCATTCGAAATTTCGTTACGTGTACTAATTAGGTTGTGAAAGGTTTTCTGGTCTAAGCCCAGTAGCGTAGTTTCTTCGAGCGAGGTAACCGAGGCGCTTCGTGGAGTTGAGTCGACTAATGAATATTCGCCTATATACTGGTTTTTGCCAAATGTGGCAAAGGTATGCTCACCATCGTGAACCTTAACGCTACCGTTAACAATAATGTACAATGCGTAGTCCTTGTCTCCTTTTTTAAACAAAAGAGTGTCCTTCTCAATAATCTTTTGCGAAAGAGCTGAAGCAATATCACCAAGTAACCCTTCGTCTAAGTCCTTAAATATCGAAATTGATTTTAGTATTCTAGCCCTGTTTGCAATTTCGTGTTTCGATAAGCTGTTCATTGTAAATGAAAGTAAATGGTTGTTAACTGATAGCGCCCCCAAATTTAGTTTTTTTAGTTTAGTAACCACTAAAACAGCACGGTGAATAATAGAAAATTGACAAATTGCACTGTTGATGTTTACTTTTTTGCTATGTTTAAAGCTCCTTATGCTCGAAATACTTTTTGCTATGAAGATTAAGCTAAACATTAGGCAAAAAATTACAGTATCGCTAATTGGTACAGCTGTAATACTATTTTCATTTACTATTGGCTATTTTTCAATATCCACAAAAAATGCCTATTACAAAAGCGCTAAAGATTTAACCCTTTCCGTAACAAACCACTACGCTAAAGCAATTGAGGGCTCGCTAAATGAGGATATGGCCGTTGTTCGTACTCTATCAACAGCGTTTTTGGAGCATAAACAGCTACCATTCGATCAGTGGCGCGAGCTTATTATGGGAATGTACAAGCAGGTTATGCAGGTTAATCCGCATATTGATGCCATTTGGGATAGCTGGGAGTTTTCGTACCTCGACCCCAATTGGGATAAGCCACATGGCCGTTGGTTGCACATCTACTATCGCGAAGGAGGTAGGCTGCTTTCGAAATTCGAAAAACGAAGCCTTGATGGCGATCCAGCAGTTTATGCATCGCTTAAGGTTGCTGGCAAAGAAGCAATTATTGAACCTTATGCATCGGCCCTTCAAACTAGTGGTTTAATGACTTCGCTAACATCGCCCCTTTACGTAAGCGGAAAGTACGTTGGACTAGTTGGTATCGATTTGTTCTTAGGAAGTTTACAAACGCTAATAGCAGAAATTCACCCTTTTGATGAGGTTGAACCCTTCATCATTTCCAACAACGGTACCTTTATTGCGCATCCCGATACGGCTTATTTGGCCAGGAGCATTGAGGATGTTTATCCTGATATCTCTAACAATAATAGTATTGTTGAGATGGTTAAAGCAGGAAAAGCATTTAGCTTTATTGAAAGGGACAAAACAGGAGAAAAAAGGTTTTACACTTTTAGCCCCATTAACGTTGGCCGTACTCAAACACCTTGGGCTTTAGCCATTGCCGTTCCCGAAAGGGTAATACTCAGCGATGCAAACCGATCGTATAATATTGGTCTTTTAGTGGGAGTAATTGGTATAGTTTTACTGATAGTTCTCATATTCTCAATTGCCAACTACATTACCAAACCTGTTAAGCAAATAACCCGCTTGTTGGTTGACCTGTCAAAGGGACGCATTGATAAGTCGATGAAAATTCAGTATAATTCTGAGGATGAAATTGCTGAGATGGGACGAGCCTTATCTGGTTCAATTGACAGCTTATTGGCCAAAACCGAATTTGCCAGAACAATTGGACAGGGAAAACTCGATGCTCAGCTAAACTTACCAAGCGATGAGGATGCGCTTGGACAATCGCTGCTCGATATGCGTGAAAGCCTGAAAAAAGCAAGAAACGATGAGGAAATTCGAAAGCAAGAAGATGAGAAACGGCGATGGGTAAACGAAGGTCTAGCCAAGTTTGGCGATATACTTAGGCAGAACAACGATAATCTCTCAAAGCTAGGAGATGAGCTAATAAAAAACTTGGTTTGGTATCTTAGTGCTAACCTAGGTGGTGTATTCGTTAAAAACGAAGAGAGCAACCCAACTACCTACGACCTTGCCTCTGCTTTTGCATACGATAGGAAAAGGTATCTACAAAAGAGCTTCGAAATTGGCGAAGGACTCGTAGGCTCTTGTGCTGCTGAGCGCGATACTATTTACATGAAAGACGTTCCGCAGGACTACATTGAGGTTACCTCCGGCCTTGGCGATACCAACCCAAATACGCTGCTTCTAATACCTTTGGTTATTGAAGAGGAAGTGCTTGGTGTTATCGAAATTGCTGCTTTACGTAATTTTGAAGATTTTGAAATAGAATTCGTTGAAAAGCTTGGCGAGAGTATCGCTTCAACATTACGAACCGTTCGCATAAACCAAAAAACGGCCGAGCTGCTTGAGCAGTCGCAACAGCAAACCGAACAAATGGCCGCTCAGGAGGAAGAGATGCGCCAGAACATGGAAGAGCTACAGGCAACACAGGAAGAGGCTGCCCGTAAATCATTCGAGATGCAAGGGCTTGTTGATGCTCTTAACGCTTCGTCGTACGTAATGGAGTACGATATACACGGCACAATCATAAGTATTAACGATGCCTATCTTGAATTGCTTGGTATGACCAGAGATGAGTCAATTGGCAAGCACCACTCCGATAATATTGTTATGACCGAGGATCAGCGAATGCACTACGAAGAGTTCTGGTCGAATCTCCGAAAAGGAAAAATCCAGAAAGAAACCAACCACGTTCGCATAGGCCGAAAAGATTTTACGTTCCTCGAAACCTATACGCCTATTAAGAATGCAAACGAGGAGGTTTATAAAATTCTTAAAGTTGCCATCGATATTTCCTCCGAAACAAAAAGCAAGTAGCTTATAGCTTGCTAATTGTAACATAAAAGCCTGCATGCTTCCGAATGTTCAGCACGCTGCCATCGGCAAAAAGGAGGTATTGGCCTTTTATGCCATCAAGTTTGCCTCTGATTATTGGCTTTTTTAGCAGATCAATAGAGTTAACTTTGCTTGGGAAGCTATGCACAGGGTATTCAATTGAGTATTCTGTGTCATCGGCAATTTTGTAATTTAGGTCTTGAGTGTTAAGGTATTCAAGCGCCTTATGCTTTTCGCCAACTAATGGAACTTGCTCATCATTCTGTGTAAGCATCTTCCTCCAATTCGTTTTATCGGCCAAAATCTTTTTAAGAGCAACCTCAACCATGCCTGCGCTGTACCTATTTGGAGCAACAGCAACTAAAATGGCCTTTACAGCACCCTGATCGACCCAGCGTGTTGGCACCTGATGGTAGCGTGTAACCCCTACTTTTAGCCCTCCCGATAGCGCCAAATAAACGTATTGATCTACTAAACAGTTTTTCTTAGCATACTCCATGTCGCGCGCAATGCCTTCATGTGCCCTGCAAAGTTCAGGTTTTAAAACGCACTCTTCGGTTTGCGGAACAGATATAAAGCAAGGGTAGCAGTAGCCTTGGCCGTAGGTTTTTTTTATCTCCTTACCACAGGCAATACAGCATATTTTGTCATCAAAGGTAATCTCAATGTTGCTGTCAATAATATTATTTAAGAATGCCTTACCTGGCTCATATGCTAAAAAGTAATTGGGTTTAATTATGGTTTTGCTGCCAGCATTCTCAAATTGCATCTTTTGTAGCTGTCCCTTAAAAAGTGTTTGCATTTTTTGTTTTAAAATTACACTATTAGTTTTTACCGTGCAATTATCGTATTAAAAGCATTGTAGAAAGGGGGTTTGCGACATTAGCCAAAAAAAAATTTTAAAAAAATAGTACTATGTAAAGCAAGGTAGTGTAAAAATGTATATATTTGCAATCTGATAATACTGTTAAAATATACTTAGCTATGAAGAAAACGGTTAATGTTAGCCTAGGAGGAATGGTTTTTTGCCTTGAAGAGGATGCATACATCCGGTTAGATCGATACCTCAAGGGGCTTGAGCAAAGGTTTAAGAAGAGCAAGGATGTACGTGAGATTATGAACGATATTGAATCGCGAATAGCCGAGCATTTTAAGGAGAGAATGTCATTCCCCGAAATGGTAATCAACCTTGTTGAGGTTGAACGTGTAATTGGCATAATGGGTAATCCTAGCGATTTTGACGATAACGATGTGAATGCAGAATCATCGAGCTATAATCGTAGCCCTGGTGGATCCCGAAAACGCTTTTTTCGCGATCCTGAGAATAGCGTAATCGCTGGTGTTTGTTCCGGTTTAAGCTACTATTGGAATATCGACGTTGTAATAATTCGTATCCTGTTTGTAATTCTTGCCATTTGGGGTGGTGGGGGAGTAATTATCTATTTCATTCTGTGGATTGTAATTCCAGAAGCCCTAACCGTTGCCGATAGGCTAGAGATGACAGGAGAACCCGTCAATGCCCAAAACATAGGTAAATCGTTTGACGAACCAAAAAAGTAGAAACTGAAAACAAGTATGCTATGAATGTTGAAAATACCAAAGCACAAATGCGAAAGGGTGTACTCGAGCTCTGCATCCTGTCAATACTGTCGCGAGCCGATGCTTACACCACCGATTTAATTAATAAGCTTAAAGAGGCGCAGATGATTGTTGTTGAGGGAACTCTATACCCTTTGCTTACCCGCCAAAAGAATGCAGGCTTGTTGAGCTATCGTTGGGAAGAGTCACCGCAGGGACCTCCTCGAAAATACTATACGCTTACCCCAAAGGGCAGAGAATACCTAAACGAACTTGAAAGTGGGTGGGAAACGCTAATTGAAACAGTTAACAAAATTCGCAAACAAGCCTAATTTTAAATAGTCATGAAAAAATCCATAAAAGTTAGCCTAGGTGG
>CAZGQZ010000055.1:0-12549 GCA_964527985.1 uncultured Rikenellaceae bacterium
TATCAACCTCCTGCTTACTCCAAACCTTACCAAATGGGTTCCCTGGTGATGAAATGAAAACAACCTTAACATTACGATTAGCAATAAAGCCTTTAAACTCATCTGCGTTGAAAGTGTTTTCGCTATTTAGTGGGTAGCTAAAAAATGGTTGACCAAAAATTTTGGGGAGTTGACTGTAGCTCTCGTATGCAGGCTCGAAGCTCAACACTTCAAAACTACCGTTTAGCATCTTATTTAAATAGGTATAAACCAGCGAAAGCGCCTCGGTTGCTCCCTGAACAACAAGAAACCCCTCGTTGCTAACGTTATAATTTTGCGAGTAACGATTAAAAATTTGGCTTAACAACGAAAAGTTACCCAAACCCGGAGCATACTGGTGTACATCATTTTTGGCTATTTGAGCAAGTATGGTTGTTAACTCCTTTGGAGGCTGAAAGCCTGGGATTCCCTGCGCAAGGTTAACCCCTCCGTGCAATTTTACCAAATTGCTAAAATAGCTAATATACGATCCTTGCGGTTTTTCAATCATAGCAGAACAAAGGTACATCTATAAAATCATTTTTAAAAGATTACCTTTTTATGGAGAGTTTTAACTATCAATTACCGTAACTTTAATGCAAATATTGTGGCAATGATAAAAGGAAACTTCATACTAGCAGGCTGGCTACTGGTTCTAATCCTATGCTTTAAGCCATTCGATGCAATTAGCCAAATTAGCATTGACATTGAAGCAGGAGCTGTATATACTGGATATAACGATGTTCGCATTCCTGGCGATGAGGGCTCGTTTATCTCATTCTCCGATGAGCTTAACGGAAAAACCAGCCTATTCTCAAGAGTTAGACTAGGCTATATGTTTGGAGATAGAAATGAGGTATTGCTCCTGTATGCTCCTCTGGACCTATCTTATAAGGGAACCTTAAGCAGAGATGTTGATTTTCAAGGCGAAACCTTTGCTGCAGGCAGTAAGCTAAATGCCACCTACAAGTTTAACTCATATCGTATTACCTATCGTTACCTCGTACTTAAGAAAAAACAGTTTGACCTTGGCGTTGGCTTAACACTAAAAGTTAGAGACGCTAACATTGGCATAAGTAACGACCTTGGTAAGAGCTCGGAAAAAACCGACTTAGGAGTTGTCCCCCTCATTAGCTTCATTGCACACTGGCAACCCACCGAACAATTTGGCCTTGTGCTCGATGGCGATGCACTTGCGGCGCCCCAAGGCAGAGCCGAAGATGTGCTTTTAGCGGTAACATATAAAGCCACAAGCAGGTTAACTTTTAGGGCAGGCTACAGAATTCTTGAGGGCGGTGCCGATAATGCAACAGTTTACACATTCTCCCTATTCCACTATGCTGTGGCAGGATTAACGGTAAAACTATAAACGCCGAGCCATCACCTTAGCATTTCTCAGTACACATCGGGTACAAAATTCTGGTCGGAAATGGGTGGACGAATGTACGAGAAGTCATCTTTTCGCTCAGGCAACTCAATGGGCTTTGGCGTTAAATCTTTGTAATGGATTAGGCTTAAAAGATGATGTATACAATTTAACCGTGCCCGCTTTTTATCATCGGCATGCACAACCCACCAGGGTGCCTGCTTAATATCGGTATGGGCAAACATCTTATCCTTTGCCATGGAATACTGAACCCATTTGCTTCGCGACTCAACATCCATTGGGCTTAGCTTCCATCGTTTAACCGGGTCATCATTCCTAGCCTGAAAGCGTTTCTCCTGCTCGGCATCGCTAACGGAGAACCAGTATTTAACTAGGATGATGTTTGAACGAACAAGCATTCGCTCAAACTCGGGGCACGAACGTAAAAACTCAACATACTCATCCTCGGTACAAAAGCCCATAACACGCTCAACGCCTGCTCGGTTATACCAACTCCTATCGAAAAGCACAATTTCGCCTGCAGCAGGCAAATGGGGTACATACCGCTGAAAATACCACTGCGATTTTTCACGATCGGTTGGTACACCTAAGGCAACAACTTTACAAAAACGAGGGTTTAGCCGTTCGGTAATTGTTCTAATCACTCCTCCTTTACCAGCAGCATCGCGCCCTTCAAAAACAACCACAACCTTTAGTTTTTTTTGCTTTACCCACTCCTGAAGCTTAATAAGCTCAATTTGTAATTTGTAAAGCTCTTTCTCGTAATCCTTTTTCTTGATCTTCTTCTTATCCTCAATCTCTTCGTAGTTTGCGGAGTGTAGATTATCATTCTCTTTCGAACTTTTAGACATAGCCGTGATTTTTGTTTGACTGATGGAAGTTACAAAAAATGGATACCCTTTTCAATACAAGCATAAAAAAAGGCGGATAAATCCGCCTTAATTAAGCAAACAACCGCTTCTATCTATATAACATCTCGGCCATTTGAACCAACCTAATAAACTCATCCTTATACCCAAACTCATCGCTTCCTTTACTCTCTTTAGCCCTTTGCACAACCTGAGCAAACGACGATTGCCCTTTAAACTCCGACTCGCGTAATAGCATTCCAAATTCGGCCACCGATGAAGCAAACCAAAGGTTTTCGGTAGCATTACGATGATTGTACTTTATGGTTTCGGACAGCAAAATGCTTGAATCGTCGCCCGGCTTCTTATACCGAATCTTCACGGTCAACAAATCCTTACTTCCTGTTAGGGATTGAGCGGTATATTTTAGCGGATCAACCGTAGGAGTTTGAACATTACTATCGGCAGGAACAATCTCGTAGAGCGCTGTAACGGTATGCCCACATCCTATTTCGCCAGCATCCTTTTTATCGTCGTTAAAATCTTCCTTATTAAGTAGCCTATTCTCATAGCCAATAAGCCTATACGATTTAACCCTTGAAGGATTAAACTCAACCTGAATTTTTACATCGTTGGCAATAGTATAGAGTGTTCCCCACAACTCAGTACCAAATACCTTTTTGGCCTCCATAATATTGTCAACATAAGCATAGTTACCGTTACCAGCATTGGTAAGCTGCTCCATACGGCCATCTTTATAGTTACCCATACCAAAACCAAGTATTGTAAGATACACACCCGATGAACGTTTCTCCTCAATTAGTTTAACCAGCTCCGAAGTGCTGCTAACCCCCACATTAAAGTCGCCATCGCTTGCCAGAATTACCCTGTTATTGCCACCGTGAATATAGTTTTGTTGCGCAACTTTATAGGCCAATTTAATACCTGCTCCCCCTGCGGTTGAACCACCTGCCTCGAGGTTATCAATTGCCGAAAGAATTTTGCTTTTCTCTGTCCCAGGTGTCGACTCTAATACCACACCTGCAGCACCAGCATAAACCACAATAGCCACCCTGTCGCTAGGTCGAAGCTGATTTACCAGATGCTTAAATGCCTGCCTAAGCAAAGGCAGCTTGTTTTCGGGGTACATTGACCCTGATACATCGATTAGAAAAACCAAATTGTTTGGAGGAATTTCATTCTCGTTAACATTTTGGCCTTTAAGCCCAACCAAAACTAGTTGACTTTCGCTATTCCATGGGCAATTGCCAGCCTCAAGCGTTACCGAAAAGGGATGGCCATTATTGGGTTGAGGATAGCTGTAATCGAAGTAGTTTATCAGCTCTTCAATGCGCACTGCATCACGATAGGGTTTTTGGCTTTGACTTAAGAACCTACGAACATTTGAGTACGATGCTTTATCGACATCAACCGAAAAGGTTGAAAGCGGATTGGCAAGAGCATCGCGAAAACCATTTTCCTTAATAAAATCGTACTCCTCCGTATTATGCTCAACGTATACAGCATCTTCTGCAACCATTAAATATGCTGCCCCTGTAGGCATTGCTGTTTGAGCAACATTTGACCTTTTGCCATAGCTTATGAAACTTTTTTCACTTGCAGTTACCACATCAAACTCAAGCTCTTCATCGCACACAATTATCTGAGGCGATAGTTTTACTTTTAGTTTTGTTTGCTGACCCGACTTTACATAGGCATTAAGAGTCTTTTCGGCATATCCTTGTGCCACAACTCTTACCTGATAGTACCCAGAGGGAAGCGAAAAGATGAACTCACCGTTTGACTGGGTTAATGCAGATGACACCTCGCTGCCCGATTGGGTTACCTGAACTTTTGCATTAGCAATAAAAGTTCCTGTTTCCGAATCGGCAACCACACCAGTAAGCGTTCCGTTACCAGTATTAAGAACCGTAAATGAGCTTAGGATAATGACCCAAGCAATTGCAACAAATTTTTTCATGGCTTTGTAGTATTAAATTAAACATTAAGATCGTTTTCAATGCAGATACAAAACCAATGATTTTTCCATAAACTCAATTTTAGTAATTTAGCCTCGCAAACATAACTTGCAATCACACTTGAATTTTTGGCGCAAAACAGATGAGCTATCCGACGGCGAGCTTATCGACCTGTACAAAGGGAATGACGATAAGAGAATAGTTGGCGTACTTTATAAAAGGTACACGGGCTTTACCTTTGCGGTTTGCCTTAAGTACCTTAAAAATAAAGCCGACAGCGAAGATGCGGTTATGCAAATATTTGAGAAACTCATTGATGAGCTAAAGCGGCATAGCGTAACAAATTTTAAATCGTGGCTATATACCGTTGCCAAAAACCATTGCCTTATAACAATTCGTAATGAGAAAAAGAGCATTGCTTCGGAGTATATTGACAATGCTTTTATGGAAAATGCTGATATTTTGCATCAAGATAGCGAAGATGGACTTGAGCAAAAGCTGGAGAACCTAGAAAACAGCCTTAGCAAACTCTCGAAGGAGCAACAAGTTTGCGTTGAGCTATTCTACATTAAGCGAAAGAGTTATGCCGAAATTTGCGGCATTACCAGCTACACGCTAAATCAGGTGAAAAGCTACATACAGAATGGCAAACGAAACTTGAAGATAATGATAACGGACAATGAGCAACGCGAATAAACATATTAAAATAAATAGATGCATCCCGCGCTCAACCTTAATTAGCTACATTAAGGGTGAACTTGGCAACCTGGAGATGAACGCCGTTGAACAGCATCTCGTTGCTTGCCCCATGTGCTCCGATGAGTTGGAAGGATTAATGCTGCTAAACAACCCCTCCGATATAGATGAAATTTCCGATAGACTTAACCTTGCCATCGACGAAAAAGCAAAAAAGCCGAAGCTAAAAATTACGCTAACACCATTTAAAGTAGCAGCAACAATAGCCCTTTTAATTGGATTTGCCTCAATTATTTATTTCACATCAACCCTTGAAACGCAGAGGGAAGATCTTGCTATTAGCATGAGCGAGCAGCAGGAAAAAGAACAAACAGCAGGAGTTGACTCAATGGATGAGGTCGTTACTCAAGCAGAAAACACAGCAACATCAGAATTCGAAGCTATTGAAAAACCAGCACGAGTAAGCAAGGAGGAAAG
Organism: uncultured Rikenellaceae bacterium; assembly: GCA_964527985.1. Lineage (GTDB taxonomy): Bacteria > Bacteroidota > Bacteroidia > Bacteroidales > Tenuifilaceae > Perlabentimonas. Next base: position 5,406 of record CAZGQZ010000055.1, read on the forward strand.
CCCAAAGTATTCGAACAAAGAAAAAACCACTGCTCTAGATAGTAAAAGGAAAAATACGGCATCTGGCGCAAGCGCAAAAAAGCAAGGTTCATCAGCCCCTTCGCCCCCAGCCTCTTCACAAACCCTTAACTCTGTGCTTATTGATGAAGATGTGGTAGATGATGATATTGAGTTATTCGAAATTTCCAGCAATGAAGAAATAGTAATTGAAGACATGGCTTTTATTGCAAAGGAAGAAGAGGCTGAGGAAGAGCAAATTTTTATTGTAGTTGAACAAATGCCAACCTTTATGGCAGATGGTTATAAGGATTTTAGAGAGTACATAGCTAAAAACATCAGATACCCCGAGGAAGCTGCGCAAAATGGCATACAAGGGAAAGTATATGTTCAGTTTATTGTTGAACCCGATGGAACTTTATCGAACATAAAGGTTATTAGAGGGCTTGAACCAAGTATAGATAAAGAGGCCATAAGAGTTGTAAAAAGCAGTCCCAAATGGCAACCTGGCACTCAACGAGGGAAACCTGTTAAAACACAGTTTACGGTTCCAATAGTATTTGCATTAGAATAGCGAAAGCTGAAAGTTCAAAAACGGGCATAAAAAAAGGGGCTAAGGCCCCTTTATGCATTATAAATAATCTATTCTAATGGAGGTTCAAAACCATAAACAACTCCTTCTACAAAATGGGTAGGAATTTCACCGTATCCGCCACGCGCTTCGCGCTTTGTAACTAACACCATAATACCTCCCATATTCACTGCGCGCTTTTTCATGCGAATGTCAGCACTTTTTTTGGCTGCCCTAGCATTTCGTGCTTGAGGAGATGATTGAGCAGAAACATCGCCCAACGCAAAAAGCCCCTCAACATCATCCTTGCTATCAGTTACTATCACTGTTTGCCAGCTATCCTCATCAATCATTTCAACAGCAAGGCTGTTAAAAGATTCAATACGACCATTCCTGTATAGGATTTTATGTACTTGCTTCCTATCCATCTCTTTAACCGCTTTACCATCGTAAGGAATGTATACCACCTTACTGGTGGTTAAACTCTGTATGTTGGCTACAACCTTTCGTCCGCTAATTAGTATAATGGTGTCGGTAGGTTCGGCAGGCGCCTTATCTGTTTGCTGCGCTAAAGCGGCCAATGCCATTACAGAAACAACAATTGTTACAACTATTCTTTTCATACAAATAATTTTTACCCCACAAAAAAATACGTAATAAATTCCTAGTACGTTTTTGAGGTTACAAAGGTAGTGCCAAAATAGGATAACAAAAATTTTTACAGGTTAAACTTAGTTGACTTTTGTAAAAAAATAAAAACCTAATATACTTGGCATTAAGTAAAGCATTGTAGTATGGGAAATAACTCCCGAAAATGAGGATGCAAAAAGATAAGCAAAAACAGCTGCAATTACCAAGCCTGAAAGAACAGTTAAAGTTTGCTTTGAGAGCAACCCGCCGACAAAAAGCAAAGCAGCAAAAAGCACGCTCACCAAGGCTATGTAAAACTGAATACTCTTTAAGTTAATTGGATAAAGATCAGAAAAAAACAAAAGAATAATGTAAAGCGAAAGCGCAATGCGCATTAACCAATGCGCAAGAGGCTGGGCTGATTTTAGTGGTTTCATAACAACAGTTTAATATTTGTTTTAAGTGTAAAATTAAATAAATACAGCGAAAAAAATTGTTTTTTTGGGGTAGTTTGCCCAAACCAATCAATACGCTATTTTTGTACTCAAATAACAATACTAATCCAAGCCTGATGGGCAAGCTTTTAATTAAATACCTTGTAATGCCAATTGTTTGGCTTTTAGTTGGTTTAACATCGCTTGCTTTTTTTATTATTGACGCTGCTATTTGGATCATTACCATTTGGTGGGATAAACGCCTGTGGTTACTCCACCGCTATTCATGCCTTTGGGCCATGTTTTACATTTGGGCAAACCCATTATGGAGGATTGACTTACAAGGCAAGGAAAACATTGTAAAGGGGCAAACGTACATTATCATCTCGAACCACCAAAGCGCATTCGACATTGTACTGCTTTACAAGCTTTGGATGCATTTTAAGTGGGTTGCAAAAAGAGAAATTTTCAGGATACCGGTTATTGGATGGAACCTTTGGCTTAACAAGCACATTGCAATTGACCGAACCAGCGTTAGGGGTGCCAGAAAAATGCTACTCGAAGCTCAAAAAAACTTACAAATGGGAAGTTCTGTGCTTATCTTTCCCGAAGGAACCAGAAGTACTGATGGTACTATTAAGCGATTTAAGGATGGCGCTTTTGTTCTGGCAAAAAAAACTAACCTACCAATATTGCCCATTGTAATTGAAGGCAGCATGGAGGTATTTCCAAAAAAGGGTTACATACTAAAGGCTTCACAAAGGTTTACTATGCGTGTACTTAAACCCATTGAGCCAGCAAAATTTGCCAGCAAAAGCGTTGAGGAACTAACCAAAGAGGTTAATAAGATGTATGTCGACATGCATAAGGGAATAGCCCCAAAATATTACAACAACTCAGAGACTCAACCCGAAGCAATACAAGACAACAAACAGCAAAGAGCAGTATAAAAAACAACTAAAACAATAACAGTGATGAATCCTAAGGTTAGCATTATTATGGGCAGCGCATCCGACATGCCAATTATGGAAGATGCATGTAAAATTTTAAACGATTTAAAGATTCCCTTCGAGATAAATGCGCTCTCTGCTCACCGAACACCCGACGCAGTGGCCGACTTTGCTCGTAATGCCCACAAAAAAGGCATTAAAGTTATTATTGCTGGGGCTGGTGGAGCAGCACACCTACCCGGTGTTGTAGCAGCCTTTACTGCCCTGCCGGTTATTGGTGTTCCCATTAAAGCATCAATATCCATTGACGGCTGGGACTCTATCCTCTCCATTCTGCAAATGCCAGGAGGAATACCTGTGGCAACAGTTGCCCTTAATGGCGCCCGTAACGCGGGCATACTAGCAGCCCAAATTATTGCAACCGGAGAACCTGAAATTTTTGAAAAGGTAAGCAATTTCAAAACCGATTTGGCTAAAAAGGTGGTTTCGGCTAATGCTGAACTGGCCAAGGTTAAGTTCGAATATAGAACAAACTAATAATGATTAAACGAAACAAGATCGTACTGCAAAAGTTTCTCTTAAAAGGCAAAATTGCTATTACTTTCGCTTTGGTTTATGGAGTAGTAACTACTGCAACTCCAACTATGGCCGGAATACCCGAAGAACAACCAAGCAGCAGAGCAGCAGGCTTAGGTTACAGTACTGCAAGTCTAACCGATGGTTGGTCGCTCTTCCACAACCAAGCTGGCTTGGGTTACCAAGAGAGTACTTGGATTGGCGTTCATCATGAAAATCGGTTTATCACACCAGAGCTAAGCTTTAGCGCTTTAGGGGCACTTATCCCCGTTAAACCAGGAGCTATTGGTGTAAGCATTAAACGACTTGGTTTTAGCCAGTTTAACCAAACTAAGGTAGGCCTTGCTTACGGAATGCAGCTAGCACCAACGCTCAGCGCGGGTATTCAGCTGAACGCTCATCATGTTTATTTTGCTGGAGAGTATGGTAGTGCAACCGCTTTCTCAGCCGAAGGAGGAATAATTTACTCTCCAACAAATAACCTAAACATTGGTCTGCATGTTATAAACCCTACCCGATCGAGACTATACGATGACGAACGAATACCAACCCTAGTAAACTTAGGACTATCATACCAAATTAGCGAAATGCTAATGCTTGCCGTAGGTGCCGAAAAAAACCTCGATGAAGATTTTTCGTTTAAGGCTGGGGTTGAGTTTGCGCCAATAAACAACTTATACCTCCGTTCGGGCATGGCGTCAAACCCTGGACTGCTTAGCTTTGGTGTAGGTTATAGAATAAATCCTATTCAGATAGACATTGCATTCACCCGACACGAAATACTTGGTTATACACCACACTTTAGCCTTGCCTACACGTTTGGTTCAAACCAAAAAGTAAAACCCGAACCCTAAAAACATGCGCAGAATTAGGCTTGCAATACTTTTTTTAACGTGCATGTGGGTTTTACCCTTACATGCTCAAAATACTAGTGATGACCTGCAGAGTATAATTTCAGACATTGTAGAAGATATTGTGGCTAACTCTGAGGATGAAGTTGACCTCGATATACTGATGGACGAACTAGTATTTTTTGCCGAAAACCCTATAAACATTAATGCCACTACACAGGAAGAGCTTGGCAGGCTAATTTTTCTATCCGACTTTCAAATTATTGCCCTACTCGACTACATCAAAGAGTATGGGCCAATGGCAACAATTTACGAACTTCAGCTGGTTGTTGGTTTCGATTACAACGATATTTCCAGGTTAACTCCTTTCATTATTGCTCAACCCGAGTCGAAGCAGGATCAACGATTACCACTTTTTAAATGGGGCAAGCACGACCTTTTCCTTAGGGCTCGTTCATTAATTGAAACGCAACAAGGGTACACACCTCCCCCCGCCGATAACCCAGAAGCAAGCAGGTATGCAGGCAGTAAACTAGGGCTATACACGCGTTACTCCTACAAAACCAAAGGTGGTTTGCAAATGGGTTTTGTTGGCGAAAAGGATCCTGGTGAGGAATTCTTCAAAGGCTCTAATCCCTACGGATTCGACCACTACTCGGTTCACCTGCAAATTGATGAAATAGGGCCTTTTAAGCGCATTGTTGTTGGTGATTACAATGCAACTTTTGGCCAGGGGCTAACCATGTGGACTAGCGCATCGTTTGGAAAATCGCCCGACCCAATGGGGGTTCGCAAAAGAGCAAATGGGCTTACACGCTTCAGTTCAACAAACGAAAACGAATTTTTAAGAGGAATTGGAGCCACTGCCCAAATAGGGAAATTCGACGTTACCCTATTTGGCTCATACAAGCATATTGATGCCAACCTTACCGACTCCCTTATCGACGGGACTGCTTTGTTTACTTCGCGACCAATAAGCGGGCTGCACCGTACCCAATCCGAAATTAGCAATAAAAAAATGCTGGCCGAACTTGTTGCTGGAAGCAACATTAGCATTGCCATTAACAAGCTTAACCTTGGGGCTACTGTATCGTTCGTTAACCTTGACGGAGTATACCAGCTACCTAACCAACCCTATCGTTACTTTGAACCTCCGCTTGAGAATAGGGTTAATGCAGGCGTTGATTTTAGCTTCGGTTTGGGAAACCACCTGCTTTTTGGTGAAGTTTCAACTACCATTAACCACGGTAGCGGAATTGTTTCGGGTGGTTTATTCCGTTTGCATCCGTTGCTAACCCTTTCTGTTTTAGGAAGACACTATCAAAAAGATTACAGCACTTACTACGCAAATGCGCTAGCCGACGGGTCGGGTCCAGCCAACGAATCGGGAATTCTCACGGGAATAAAATTCTTGCCCTATAAACACTGGCAGCTAGCCGGATACGTTGATGTTTTTCAATCGTCGTGGCTTAGGTATGGCATAAATGCCCCATCAAGAGGGCACGACTATCTTTTGGAAGCATCGTATAGCCCACGGTCCAGGCTTAGCCTAATGCTAAGGTATAGGTATAAGCAAAAAGATAAAAACCAAACCATCGATAACGAACCAACAACTTGGGTTGTTCCTTACGCCCAGCAAGCATTAAGATTTCACTTAGCCTATAACCCAACAAGCACGGTTCACCTAAAAACGCGCATTGAGTTCTCGTGGTACGATGAAGAGAATTTACCTCAAGAATACGGTGCAATGCTTTATCAAGATATCTCTTACAGACCAAAGAGAATCCCCCTTATACTTACAGCACGTTTTGCTGTTTTCGAAACCGACTCGTGGAACACTCGAATATATGCATACGAGAATGATGTGCTTTACTACTTCTCAATTCCTGCATACTACTCACAAGGCACTCGTGCCTACCTTTTGGCAAAGTATTCAGTTAAAAACAACCTCGACATATGGTTCAGAGTGGCTCAAACCTTTTTTGCCGATCAAGAAGAGCTGGGAAGTGGCCTCGATTTAATTGAAGGGCAAACTAGATCGGACATGCGGATACAGCTACGTTACAAATTCTAAAGAACGTAAGTATGGAATTAAACCTTAGTATTGCAGATAATAAAGCCGTATTGTATCCCTTGATTATTGTAGGTACAGCTATTGCATGCTGGATTCTCATTAAAGTATTAAGGGTATTAATGACCAGAAGGATCAAAAGGGCTTCGGCTATCCTAAGGGTTGACCCAACCCGATACTCTTTTCTAAAAAATACGGTTAGTGTACTGATAGTTGGATTAGGCATTGCTGTAGTTTTCAATTTAATTCCCGAACTGCGCAAGCTAGCCCTGCCCATATTTGCAAGCGCAGGTGTTCTTGCTGCGGTAATTGGTTTTGCATCGCAGCAAGCGCTCTCGAACATTGTTGGGGGTATTTTCATTGTAATCTTCAGACCATTTAGGGTTGGAGACATTATAAAAATTGGACAAATACATACTGGTACTGTTGAGGACATAACGCTTAGGCATACAATTATTCGAAATTTTGAGAACAAGCGAATTGTGATCCCCAATGCAATAATGAATGCGGAAATAATTGAAAATGCTCATCTTAGCGACGAACGAGTATGCATTCACTTGGAAATTGGCATTTCATATTCATCGAGCATCGATTTGGCTATGGAAATCATGCGGAACGAAGCCGAGAAGCATTCGCTATCAATCGACCCAAGAACGCCCACGGATATTGAAGAGAGTTTACCCCGAACACAAGTTAGGGTTATAAGCCTTAACGATTCGGCTGTTTTGCTTAGAGCATGGGTTTGGGCCAATAACCCATCGGAAGGGTTTGCTCTTCGTTGCGATTTGCTAAAAAACATCAAACATCAGTTCGACAGCCAAGGCATTGAAATTCCTTTTCCACAGCGCGTGGTTCATCTAAAAAATTAATAATGCAACGAGTAAGGCCAAAAAAACAGCTTGGGCAACACTTTCTAAACGACAAAAGCATTGCTCAGCGAATAGTCGATAGCCTTGATGCCGCCAATGCAGAGGCAATTCTCGAAATTGGACCTGGCATGGGGGTGCTTACTGAGCCTCTGCTCGCAAAATTTGGCGAAAAGTTTTTTGCTGCCGATGTTGATG
>CAZGQZ010000056.1:0-2930 GCA_964527985.1 uncultured Rikenellaceae bacterium
TTCCGTCCCAATTTTCAGTGAAAACTAATACTGACATATCTTGTGATTTAATCGGATTAACAATAAGGTTTAGATTACTTTAGCCTCGTTCTGTAGCTTAGCAACTAGCTCGGCAGGGTTTTCGGCATCAATAAACACACATTTTGCACGCGGTTGTGGTGGTTCAAAGCTAACAACCTCTGTTAACGCATCAACAGAAACAGGCTCAACAACCTTAATTGGTTTAGTACGTGCTTGCATAATACCGCGCATAGCAGCAATACGGGGTTCCTTTGCAATACCTTTTTGCACCACGGCCACAAATGGGGCTGGAACCGAAACAGTTTCCTTACCACCGTCAATTTCGCGGGTAATAACCGATTGGCCATTCTCAAAGTTTAGCCCAGATACGGCTGAAACGGAAGGATAATCAAGGAATTCGGCAATCATGCTACCTACGGTAGAGCCATTAAAATCGCTCGATTCGATACCGCAAAGTACAACATCAAACCCTTCGGACTTTACCACCTCAGCAATTTGAGCAGCTACCTGGTACGCATCGGTTGGCTCAATATTTACCCTAATGGCGCTATCGGCGCCAATGGCTAAAGCCTTACGGATTGTTGGCTCGGCAGTTGCAGGGCCAACGTGAGCCACAGTAACGCTCTGGATTCCAGATGCTGAATTGTCTTTTAGCTCAAGCGCACGGGTTAGCGCCAGCTCATCCCATGGATTTATAACCCATTGAACACCATTTGAGTCAAACTTGGTGTTGTTGTCAGTAAATTTAACCTTAGTGGTTGTGTCGGGTACATTACTGATACAAACTAAAACTTTCATTTATAATCCTTTTTAAGTTGGTAGTTAGTTTCAATATTTGTTTAAATGAACATACGGAATAAGCATCAATTGTTATACATTGCTTGACTTATCCCGTAAATAGAATAAACGCCAAAAATTATTGGCGTACAAATATACTAAAAATGGGTTAAAGCAATAATTACTGCTATTTTTAAATGTAAATTACTTTTTGATATGTGGCTTAAGCAGCAAATAAAGAGAGGGTTATGTAGTTGGTCGTATGTTTTAAATGTGGGTGTTGTTATTAATTGATAAGAGGTTTTACTACCGGCTAAATATCTGCATGTTTTCAAATTATTTGTCTAAAAAAATCACAATCTAATTTTTTATGTTTTGGATTTTTAATAGGCAGGCGTTTATAGTTTTAAGGTTAATCAATCGAATATGTTTTCTGACAATACGTATAATGGTTACTGCCATTTTTGCTTCAACCTAATAATAATTCAGGTTACAAAGAATAAAATAATAAGCTATATTAGCAAGTTGATAAGCCTATGACTATACTAGCTAATTGAACATGCATCTTCAAAAGAATAAACAAGTTAAAATTGTTCAAGTTGGAGCAGGCAATGTGGCAAGCCACCTTTCAAAGGCATTGCATAGCGCTGGGTTTGATGTTGTACAAATTGTTGCTAATACAAAAATAAATGCTCAAAAGCTATCTGCTCTGGTTAATGCTTCCTACACAAATAGTGTAAGCCAGATTAATCAGTCGGCACAGCTCTATATCATATCAGTTCCCGATTCGGCAATCCCTAGCGTTATCTCTCAGCTGCCAAGGCTTAATGGAATAGTTGTTCATACAAGTGGCAGCACTTCGATAGAAGTTTTACGTCAGGTGTCCGATAATTATGGCGTTTTTTATCCTTTTCAAACCTTTTCTAAAACTCGTTTGCTTAGCTTACGCGATGTACCCGTTTGTCTCGAAGCAAGTAGTAATGCGGTTATTGATATACTTAGCGAGATAGCAACTTCCATTGGTGGAAAGCCCATTGTAATGGAATCTGAGCAACGACGATGGCTTCATTTATCGGGTGTGTTCTCGAGTAATTTTGTAAACCATATGCTCACCCTAGCACAGCTTGTTGCAGAGGATAAGGGTTTTAGCTTCGATTTGCTCAAGCCATTAATTAGCGAGACAATTAGCAAAGCTTTTGAGCTAGCCCCAGCGAACAGCCAAACTGGTCCAGCAATTAGAGGCGATATGGATACAATTAAAAAGCATGTGGCCATGCTTAGTAGTATAAATGAGGAGTGGATGGAGGTGTATCGTTTGCTTAGCTCTAGTATTTGGAACTTGGAAAATAACAAAAACCAATAAACTCTTTACAGCATAATGAAGAATTTTAAAGAGAAGCTACATAATGTTAAAGCATTTGCTTTTGATGTTGATGGTGTTTTTACCGATGGCGTTGTAATTATTCACCCTTCGGGTGAGTTGGTTAGAACCACAAATACCCGCGATGGCTATGCTGTTCACAAAGCCATTCAGCAGGGTTTTCCGGTAGCCATTATTTCCGGAGGGAAAAGCGAAGCCGTTCGCGAAAGGTTTAAGGGCTTAGGTGTTACAGATATATACTTGGGCGCAACCGATAAGGTTGAAGCGTTGGAAGATTTTAGGTTTAAGTATGGCATTGAGCTCGATCAGATAGTATACATGGGCGACGATATACCCGATTACGAGGTTATGAAACGCGTTGGTTTCCCTACCTGCCCATCCGATGCTGCAACAGAAATAATTGCAATATCTAGCTACATATCAAGTTATGCCGGAGGAAAAGGATGTGTCAGAGATATTATTGAACAGGTTTTAAAGCTTAAGGGTGCATGGGTAAATAATGATAACTACAAACAATAAGTTCTATGCTTAAAAGTATTTTACAAGTTGTTCGCTACCGGAACCTGATAATTGTTGCCGCTACAATGTATCTTATGCGGTTTTTTATTTTACAACCCCTGCTTAATCAAAAGGGGATGACGCTTCTTTTAAACGAGCTTAATTTTTTAATGCTAACCCTTGCAACGGTTTTTATTACTGCTGCTGGGTATGTTATTAACGATTACTTTGATACACGAACCGATTTAATTAA
>CAZGQZ010000056.1:3030-4342 GCA_964527985.1 uncultured Rikenellaceae bacterium
GTTCCCTTAATGCCGTTGCTTTTTGAGCTACCAATGCTCTACGACACATACTGGCAAACCCTAATTTTTGTGCCTTCGGTTTTTAATACCATAATATATTGGGTTGGTGGATACGCAATATTTGCATTTTGGCTAACCCTTTTTAGAGAAATTGTGAAAGATATTGAAGATTTTGAAGGCGATAGTGAATATGGTCGAAATACGTTACCTGTAGTTTTAGGTTTACTCATGTCGCGCACAATAGCAGCGGCAATTCTTTTAGTTACGCTATTGTTACTTGCCTATCTTTTTGGTGCACACCTTAATTTTTTACCCAATGGTCAGTTCGATTATTTTACATTTTCTTATCTTGCTATAGCATTGGTAATACCGTTGTTTTACATGATAGTTCGCTTGCTAACTGCCGAAAACAAAGCGCATTACCATATGGTTAGTCTAGCGGCTAAGCTTGTTATGCTTTTAGGAATTCTTTACGCAATACCTTTCAGGTTTTTGCTTGGAGGATAGCAAACTAAAATCCCTACATCATGGCAAAAAGCGTATCCTTTACAATTGATGGAAGGCAAGTTATTGCTCCCGAAGGCAGTAACCTGCTTAAGGTTGCCCGCGAGAATGGTTTCGATATTCCTGGGTTATGCTACCATAAAAAGCTTACGCCAACTGGAGCCTGCAGGCTTTGTTTGGTTAAGGTAGAGGGGATGCGTGGGCTAGTTGCCTCATGTGCTCATAAGGTTGTTGATGGCATGAAGGTTACTGCCTTTGATCAGGAAATTGAGGATACCCGCAAATTCCTTGTCGATTATTTGCTTAGTGAGCACGACGATAGCTATGATAATACCTATTCCGACGAGCTTCGCGAGTTGATGTTTCGTTATAGTCTCGATCAGAAATCGAAAAGATACTTTCAACCTATATGGCCAGAGTTAGGCTTTAAAAAGGATGAAACTTCTCCCGTGTTAACTTACGATCCGAATAAATGCATAAAGTGTTTTAGGTGCATTAAAGCCTGCGATGAGGTTCAAGGGAAAAATGTGCTCTCGTTTGACGATAGAGGAATTACATCATACATTATTGCAGGAACAGGCATTTGGGGCGAAAGCGAATGCGATGGCTGTGGCGAGTGTATTCAGCTTTGCCCCACAGGGGCAATTGTTGAGAAACCCAATAGAAATTCCATCAAACTAGATAAGCTCGAGCGCAACGTTATAACAACCTGCCCGTATTGTGGCGTTGGTTGCCAAATTGAACTGTTGGTTCAAGACGGACGTATTGTTCGAAGCAATGGTGTAGAGGGTGTGCTGCCAAACGACGG
>CAZGQZ010000056.1:4442-12536 GCA_964527985.1 uncultured Rikenellaceae bacterium
ACAAGGCTTTGCCACGCATCAACAGTAACCGCAATGCTTAAAGCCATAGGTGATGGTGCTGGAGGTAATTCAATACAAGATTTTGAAACTGTAGATTGCCTGTTTGTTACAGGTAACAACATTATCGATACGCACCCAATTACCGCAACGTATGTTAAGCGGGGTGCAGCAAATGGGCAAAAAATAATTGTAGTCGACCCAAAATGGACTCCACTCGTTCGCTATGCAACGGTTTGGCTACAGCCAAAACTAGGAACTGATGTGGCGTTACTTAACGGTTTAGTTCACGTTATCATTAAAAATGGTTGGGTTAACAACACTTTTATCAAAGAACGGGTTGAGGGTGGTATGGATGCTTTTGAAGCGCTTAAGCAGCTAACCCAAAAGTATAATCCAAAGTATGTTGAGGAAATTACATCGGTACCAGCCGAAAAAATTGAGCAAGCCGCTAAAATTTATGCAACAGCATCAACATCAATGATTGCCACTGGAATGGGCATGAGCCAACAGGTAACCGGTACGCACAACGTATTTAGCCTAATTAACATGATGCTAATAACCGGCCAGGTTGGTCGCGAGCATTGCGGCATTAACCCGCCACGTGGACAGAATAACGTGCAGGGTGCTACCGATGTTGGATGCTCGCCCTCAAACTATCCAGGGTATATTCCGGTTACGGACGATGAGAATCGGCGTAAAGCAGCAAAAATATGGGGAGTTCCGTTTGAAATGCTCTCAAGCAAAGCCGGATTGACAACCGTCGAGATTATGCAAGCAGCATACGAGGGAAAGGTGAAGGGGATATATATAATGGGTGAAAATCCTATGATTAGCGATCCAAACTTAAATCATACCCAGCAAGCGCTTGAACGGATGGATTTTGTTGTGGTTCAGGATATTTTTCATACCGAAACTACCCGTTTTGCCGATGTAATATTGCCAGCATCTACTTGGGCAGAGAAAAACGGAACATTTGTTAATAGCGACAGACGAGTATTAAGGGTTCGTAAGGCTGTTGAATGCCCTGGCGAAGCACGTGAGGATTGGCGAATTGTTCACGAGTTGGCCAAGCGAATGGGCAGCCCTATGCCCGAATACTCCTCAGAAGCCGATATATTTGATGAGTTGGCTCAGGTAACCCCAATTATGCAGGGAATATCATATAATCGACTTGAAAAGGGAAGCATACAATGGCCATGTCCACATAAAGATCATCCAGGTACACCAACCCTTTACCTCGAAGGGTTTAATACGCCAAGCGGTAAGGGCAAGCTATTCCCCGTTGAGTACGCTCCTCAAACCGAAAAGGTAGATGCAAACTATCCGTTTATGCTAAATAGCGGGAGGTTGCTTTACCATTACCATACAGCTACCATGACCCGCAGAACAAAGGTGCTCCGCGAATATGTTGATGAGGCTTACGTGCTAATTCATCCAAACGATGCGCTAAAGCACGGATACACCGAAGGCGATAAGGTAAAGCTAATTTCGAGGCGAGGTGAGCTTAAAACAATTGTTAAGCTTAGCAGTGAAGTGCTCGAAGGTGAACTGTTTATGCCTTGGCATTTTACAGAGGCTCAGGTGAACAGGCTCACGCGTGATGAACTTGATCCTTTCAGCCGCATTGCCCCCTTTAAGCTATCGGCAGTAAGGCTTGAAAAGGCATAGCTAAGTATTATTTAAAGGCTTTGCCTGAGTTTATTGGCTGTTTATCAAATCATACCATATTGTAGTGCAATTTATTGGTTAATGATTTAGAAATTTATACTATTTTTGAACTTCAATTGGGACTTGAAATAAACTTGAACTGACAGATAAGCATGAAGAAGTTTTTTACAGCGCTACTTTTTTCCCTTTCTTTTATTTCTATTGCTGCTTTTGCACAGGATCAAACCAGCAAAGATTATATTTTAAGGGCAAACCTAAAACATGAGAATAAGGATTTTGATGGGGCAATTACCGAACTCAATAAGGCTATTGAGCTCGATCCGCAGAATAAGTACGCCTACGTTTTCCGAGGCGATTCAAGGGCTGAGAAGGGCGACTACCAAACCGCAATAGTTGACTACTCAAAGGCTATTGAAATTGACGATCGGTATGCTATTGCCTACTACTACAGGGGTAACCTACGGTTTAAAATGCAGCAACACGAAGAGGCTGAAGAGGATTTCAATATGGTGCTTAAAATAGTTCCGCTCTTCTCCATGGCTTACAATCAAAGGGCAAAAAACAGGGTTAAACTCGACGATTACAAAGGGGCTATATCCGATTTTACTAAGGCCATTGAAATTGATCCAAAATTTGTTAGAGCATACGTAAATAGAGGCGAAGCGCGTATCGATGTACACGATCTGCAAGGTGCTATTCTCGATTTTAATCAGGCAATTGTAATCGATCCCGAAATGGCCGATGCATATTACTCGAGAGGTTATACTAAAATTCTACTTGGCCAAAAACAAAGCGGATGTAAAGATTTGGAAACCGCACAGGAACTTGGTAAAGTTGAAACCCATTTTCTTATAAAGGAGTTTTGCAAAGAGAATGCTCCACCCCCCAAGCGTAGATGGTAGTGAGACTTTTCTTAATAATTCTGACTTTCGTAATTACCCAAGGGTTAAATGCTCAGAGTGTTGAGCATTACTTCTCAAATGGGCTTGCTAAGCATAAGGCAAAGAATTATAATGGTGCTATTGCCGATTTCAGCAGCGCTATTTCAATAAACTCCGAAAATCCTACCTTATACTACTGCAGAGGATTGTCCTATCTCGAAGCCGAAAAGTTTGATGAGTCAATTAACGATTTTGATACGGCAATTAATTTAAGCCCATTTAACCATTTAGCCTTTTTTTACAGGGCAAAAGCAAAAGAGCAGAAAGGTGATTTGAAAGGAGCAATTTCCGATTATTCCGAAGTGCTTAAGATTGACCCGCAACACGCCGAAAGCTATTTTCTCAGAGCAAAAGCTAAGCATTCGCTTGGGAACTATATAGATGCTATTACCGATTACGACCTTATGCTAACCATTGACAGCCTGAGCGTTGAGGGATTATTCCACCGTTCACTCTCCAAATTTGCCATGGCCGATTATGGAGGCACAATACTCGACCTAGAGCAGGTCATCGAACTCGACCCAACTTTAGTTGAGGCATACTACTACAGAGGCTTGGCAAATATTAGGTCGGGGAAACTAAATAATGGTTGTGTCGATTTGTACAAAGCCCATGAAATGGGCGATACGCGCGCAAAGCAATGGCTTAAAGATAAGTGTAACATGAACGAGTAAACCATGCAAAGCAACATAACTCGAAACGAGCTCGAATTACAAATACAAGCAGGAATACTAAGCAATATCGACCTCAGCGAGATTAATATCGATGGGCTCGATTTTGGAGGTTGTACCTTAACCAATGTTGTAATTGCAAGCGAAGTTCAGGAAGATAGGCTGTTGAGGAATGTAAACTTTTGCGGAGCAAAATTCGATAACGTTTTTTTCGATCATGCCCAGCTAATCGGATGTAATTTCGATGGCCAGGATACGCAGCTTACCCGTGTTTCATTTAAAAAGGCAACCTTGCAAAAGTGCCGATTTAGGCGCACAAACTTTCAGTGGTGCGATTTTCGCTACGCCGAAATTAATTCAGCCACCTTCGAGTCGGCATCGTTTAGCTGGTGCGATTTTTACCGTGCCTTTTTTGTTGGAATAGTTATCTTTCGCAAGTCTACAATTGCTAACTCAAGCTTATACTACGCATATTTTGATGAGGGAGCAACTATCCGACGTGAGAACCTTGCAAAAAGCTGTATTCTACAGCAAAGCTATAATGCTTATCGGAAGTTTTTGGTCGATTGGCCAAAATACGGTCCAGGAATCCGTAAGAACGAGCAGGGAGTAGAGTCCGATTGGGACCCAACAGCATCGCTTAGGGCAAGGTTTATGGATGCAGAGGATATTTACAAAACGCTTAATGGGCTTTGGACTAGCAAAGGTTTTTTAGCCGATGCCAATTGGGCTTTTGTTAAGGGCAAAAAAATGGAACGCAAGCGCCTTATTGCTCAGCTGTTGCACGGGAATGATTGTGGCATTAGCGACCGTATTAGTATTGTTTTTAGCATTTTTTGGAACTTCTTCATCGATGTACTTTTTGGATACGGAGAGAGCATGCGGAAGATGATTCTTACATACTTAGTAACAATCTTTATTTTTGCTTACGTTTATTACGCATCCGATGCCACCAATTTAACCGATTACGTTAAAGCAGTAATTATTAGCTTTAAGAACATGGTTGCGCAAACATCTGATGAAATTCAAGGTATTTCTCCCTTCCTCGATTTTATGAACATGGTGCAAACTACCATCGGTATCCTAATTACGGGTATATTTGGTTTTATCTTAGGGAACAAGATAAGAAATCAGTAATAGTTTGGCGATAATAGTTTTAGCTTGAAAGATGTAATTTCTTTTTTTGCCATTTCTATCATAGGCCTGTTTTTATGTTCAGTTAAATTCCTTTTATTAAGTGTTTTTGGTAGAGTGAAATATTGTAATTACATTTGCAACCGTTTTGGCTTAATATAGATCTGTATAGCAAGTTCTCTTCTCTGTGTATTTCCCTTTGACGACACCTTCCTAATTCACTACTTTACGCTAAAAAGTTATTTACGCTCGATAAACATTTTTCCTCTGAACAGATAGATGGTTAATGTAAATATCGAAGCATTAACCATATTATTTTTATGAATAGTAATTCTCAACAGAGAAGTAAAAGGGAAAGGTTTAGTTCGAACAGAACAAGACCAATTTCTGCAAGAAAATCGGCCCCGAAAAGAAAATTTCAGTCAACAATTGATCCTGCAATTTTTACAAAGAGAGCAAATACGGCAAACGAAGCTAAGTTCGTTTCTTCATGCTCAATTGCTAATTTACCCGTTCATCAGCAAATAGTTAACAACTTGCTTGGGAAAGGATACGTAACGCCAACTGAAATTCAGGAAAAAACAATTGGCTCAATACTAAAAGGAAACGATTTAATGGGAATCGCTCAAACCGGAACCGGTAAAACTGGTGCGTTCCTCATACCATTAGTTAATAATCTGGTAAATCAACAAGCAGATTTTCAGGTTTTGGTTGTTGCGCCAACACGCGAATTAGCAGTACAAACAAACACCGAGTTTTTAAGCATTGCAAAAGGGTTGGGTATGCAAAGTAGCTGCTTTATTGGGGGCACTAGCGTATCAGCCGATATACAAAAGCTACGCAAAGCCAGTCATTTTGTTATTGGTACTCCTGGTCGTTTAATTGACATGGTAAGGCAAGGTGCGCTCAATTTAGGGCATTTTAATACCTTAGTCCTCGACGAGTTTGATAGGCTTTTGGACATGGGCTTTTTGAATGACATTGAGCAGCTAATAAGCGGAATGGTAAACAGGAAGCAAACAATACTGTTTTCGGCAACCGAAGAAAAGGGACAAAAGAAGATAGTTGATAGGCTGCTTACAAATCCGGAAATGGTTAGGGTGCATAACGGAACTCAAACAGCCGATACCGTCGATCAGGAAATTGTTTCGGTAAAGCTAGGTGAGAAAAAGATGGATATTCTTTTAGGAATGATTCGCGACGATACGTTTAAAAAGGTTCTCGTTTTTGCCGAAACCAAGCGCTGGGTTTCCCGCATTTGTAAAGATTTGCGTAAATCGGGAATTAAGGTTGATGAAATTCATGGCGATAAATCACAGAATTACAGGCTTAAAGCCCTAAACTCATTCAGAGACAATAGCATACAGGTGCTAGTTGCTACCGATGTGGCTGCCAGAGGACTCGATATCTCTCAGGTTTCGCATGTTATAAACTATGAGCAACCACGAAATATCGATAGCTATATTCACAGAATTGGCCGAACCGGAAGGGCTGGACAGCTTGGTAAAGCAATAACTTTTGTAAACTAGTATACTCCACATAAACAATAGTATAAATCATCATTTAAATAAACAGTTATGAAAGAAGGAACAGTAAAGTTTTTTAACCACACAAAAGGATTCGGATTTATCAGACCAAACGATTCTGAGGAAGATATCTTTGTACATCAAACTGGTGTAATTGGGCAGATTAATGAAAATGATAAAGTGCAGTTCGAGGTTGAACAAGGCAAAAAAGGCTTAAACGCAGTTAACGTTCAGGTTATCGACTAAAGCGATTAATTATTTCAGTTTGGTTAAGTTTTAATTGTGTTTTTTTATCGCTTTAAGGCGATAAGTAAAATGTATGTAAAACCGTTAAACAAATTATAAAGTTGTAATTTTGTTTTCGTATCGCATTTTACCCTTTCCCTAATTTTGGGTGATATTTATTCATGCATAAAAACTTTTACTTGTGAAATTCAGTCAGTATCATTTTACTGATGTCGTTATTAAGAACATTGATAATTTGGGTTTTAAACGCCCTACCGATATTCAGTATAAAGCCATTACCCCAATACTAAACGGCGAAGATGTTTTGGCCGTGGCACAAACGGGGACAGGTAAAACCGCTGCATTTGCAATACCTATTGTACATAACCTAACTGTTAAACGAGCCGAAAATCATTCGTTTTCGCCCCGATGTTTGGTTATGGTACCAACACACGAACTCGCCATGCAAGTGGCCGATGTATTTAAGGCATTAATGAATGGTACAAAGCTAAAGGCGCTTGCGCTGTTCGGTGGTGTTCAGCAATCTGTCCAAATCGATATTCTTAAACAAGGTGTCGATGTGCTAGTAGCAACACCAGGGCGTATGTTCGATATTGCTAGTCAGGGTTTTCTTAATTTTCAGGATGTCGAAGTTCTTGTGCTCGACGAGGCTGATCATATGCTCGAGTTGGGTTTTTTAACCGACATGGATCAGCTCTTTAGGCGGATTCCTCGAAATAGGCAAACCCTTTTCTTTTCGGCAACAATTAACCCAAAGATTAAGGATTTAGCCTATAGCCTTGTTCGACATGCCGTACGAATTCATATCTCACCTCACGATCCAATTTCAAAAAACATCGACCATAGCGTAGCGTATATTGAGATGGACGATAAGCGATTTTTCCTTGAGCATATTGTCAAGGAAAATCCCGATAGCAAAATAATTGTCTTTGTCCGAACCAAGGTTCGTGCCGAGCGAGTTGCCAAAGCGCTCGAAAGAGTTGGCTTATCGAGCCAAACCATACATGGTGATAAGGATCAGCAGGAGCGAACATTAACAATGGGTAATTTCAAAAAAGGGATTAATAGGATATTAATTGCAACCGAAGTTAGCGCTAGAGGAATAGATATACCCAATGTGGATATAGTGGTAAACTACGATTTACCCGAAGAGGCCGAGAACTACGTGCATAGGGTTGGCCGAACGGGTAGGGGCGATAAGCGAGGCATGGCTATATCGTTTTGCAGCGAGCAAGAACGTGAGGTACTAAAGCAAATAGAAGGGTTTTTACAGAAGCCAATTTCCGTTGCCCATATCTCAAAGGATGAATACGAAGCTACAATCGATTTCTCCGAATCGGCCGAGCACGATTGGCAAAGCCTTATCGATGAGCAAAATGTTTTTGAGGCAAACCGTAAGAGCAAGGTAAAGCCTAAGTCGAAGCGCAAAAAAAAGAAGTAAAGAGGCCGCTGGTTTCCATTAGTTTTATCTGGAGAAATAAGTAATCTAATCGTCACTTTCTCTATCTTAAAGTATCGGTTAAATCTAATTTTTTTAAATTGGTTTCTATGTATTACGATTAGAAACACATTTCTGTTTAACTTTAAGTCCAGTTTACTAACCATAAAACCTAAAACTATGAAAAAGCTATTGTTACTTACTTCGTTACTAGTTGCATTCGTTTGCCTTGCTATTCCTTCTCATGCTCAGGACAACGAGCTTGAGCGCCCCGATAAATGTGGTGTGGCCGAGGTTGATAAATTTGTAAACAAAAGTTTTGACACCTACGATGAAAGCCTCGAAATTTCAAAAGCGGTTAAGTTTATCTCTGTTCAAGGAGAAGGAGATGAAAAGCACATCGCCAATGCACAAGGCGAGCCAATTTCGAAACCCGATGCTTTGGCACAGCTTGCCGAACTGTTAGTAAG
>CAZGQZ010000057.1:0-12466 GCA_964527985.1 uncultured Rikenellaceae bacterium
TTACATCATTCCACCCATTCCGCCCATTCCGGGGTTGCCCATTGGGGGCATTGGGTTTTCTTCTTTTTCGTCGGCCATCACGCACTCGGTGGTAAGCAACATACCAGCAATTGATGCTGCGTTTTCGAGCGCAACTCGGGTTACCTTGGTCGGGTCGATTACACCGCTGTTGAAAAGATTCTCGTACTTATCGGAGTATGCGTTGTAGCCAAAGTCATCCTTGCCTTCTTTTACTTTTTGAACCACTACAGAGCCGTCCATGCCAGCATTTGACACAATTTGGCGAAGTGGCTCCTCAATGGCACGCTTAATAATATGTATACCTGTTGTCTCATCGTCGTTAGCGCCGCTTAACCCTTCGAGCGAGCTAATTGAGCGGATGTAGGCTACACCACCACCAGGAACAATTCCTTCCTCAACGGCAGCGCGTGTTGCGCTAAGGGCATCGTCAACCCTATCCTTCTTCTCTTTCATCTCGGTTTCGGTTGATGCACCAACGTAAAGTACTGCAACACCACCGGCTAGCTTAGCCAAACGCTCTTGTAGCTTTTCGCGATCGTAATCGGAGGTTGTGTTCTCAATTTGCAGCTTAATTTGAGCAACGCGCTTCTCAATAGCCTCTTTTTGTCCAGCACCATTAACAATGGTTGTGTTCTCTTTGTCGAGGGTAATTTTTTCGGCCGAGCCAAGCATTTCAACTTTAGCAGCATCGAGACGAAGTCCTTTTTCCTCGGAGATAACCACGCCACCAGTTAGAATAGCGATATCCTCAAGCATCTCCTTACGACGGTCGCCAAAGCCGGGTGCTTTTACAGCGGCAATTTTAAGCGAACCGCGTAGCTTATTAACCACAAGGGTTGCAAGCGCTTCGCCGTCAACATCTTCAGCAATAATAAGCAACGACTGACCGTTTTGTGCAACTGGCTCGAGAACGGGAAGAAGATCTTTCATGGTTGAAATCTTCTTATCGGTAATTAGTACCCTTGGGTTCTCGAGTACAGTTTCCATTTTATCGGGGTTGGTAATGAAGTAAGGCGAAATGTATCCGCGGTCGAACTGCATACCTTCAACAACCTCAACGGTAGTTTCAATTCCTTTTGCCTCTTCAACGGTTATAACACCCTCTTTTTTAACCTTTTTCATTGCCTCGGCAATGAGTTTACCAATTTCGTGGTCGTTGTTTGCCGAGATTGAGGCAACCTGCTCAATTTTGGTGTAGTCGTCGCCAATCTCAATGCTTTGCGATTTAAGCTGCTCAACCACCTTGGCAACTGCCTTGTCGATACCGCGTTTTAGGTCCATTGGGTTAGCACCTGCGGTTACGTTTTTAAGGCCAACGCCAACTATCGACTGAGCCAATACGGTTGCGGTAGTTGTACCATCACCTGCATCGTCGCCAGTTTTTGAGGCAACCTCTTTTACCATTTGAGCGCCAATGTTCTCCATTGGATCGCTAAGGTCAATTTCTTTAGCAACGGTAACACCATCTTTAGTAATTTGGGGTGAACCGAATTTTTTCTCAATAACCACATTGCGACCCTTAGGGCCGAGGGTTACTTTAACTGCATTAGCCAGCTGATCAACACCTTTTTTTAGGTTGTCGCGGGCTTCAATATCAAATTTGATAATTTTTCCTGCCATAGCTTAAATATTTCGATTATTGTATTAGTTCAATTAAACATTCATTTACCGAGGGTTGCAGGCTATACCACTGCAAGTATGTCGGCTTGTTTCATCATGAGGAAGTCTTTCCCGTCGACGTTTATTTCAGTGCCAGAGTACTTGCCGTATAGAACCACATCGCCAATTTTAACCTCCATGGTAACATCCTTTGTACCTGGGCCAAGGGCAACAACGGTACCCTTTTGTGGTTTTTCCTTTGCGGTATCGGGGATGTAAATGCCGCTAGCGGTTTTTTCTTCTGCTTCCATGGGCTCAACCAGAACCCTGTCGGCTAATGGTTTAATTTTAACTTGTGACATTGTTAGAATTGTTTTTATGGTTAGTAAATACGATCAATTTTTCAGCCTCTGCTTATCGAAAGTTATGCCAAAGGCAAAATCTGCCGTTTTGCCCTAGCCTTCCATGTCAGCATGTTGGAGGACTGGCATGCGAGCAACCCTTTTTTTAAATTGCTTTTGTTAACTTTGATTTAGTTAGATGCTTGCTACAAGCGATTTAACTTGATTCAAGGGCTCGGCTTAAACAAATGAAAAGGGGTGTCAGAATTGCGACATTCTGACACCCCTTTTGGTATACGTATAATCCGCTATTTACTCCTCAGGTTGCGAAGGCTCTTCTTGCTCTTGTCCTTCTTCTTCAGGTTGAGGGGTAGGGAATACTGGCATTCCTGATGGGTCGGGTGTTGCTTGGATTTGCTCTTCCAAAGCCGATTTGCTTTCAACCTCTTCGTTGCGAGGGATTGAGAAAGATGCTAAAAGGCTAAGAACAAGCAGGGTAATTGCGAGTGTCCATGTGGCTTTCTCGAGGAAATCGGCAGTTTTGCGAACACCCATAACCTGGTTTGAAGAGGCAAAGTTCGATGCCAAACCTCCTCCTTTTGAGTTCTGCACAAGCACGATTAGAATCAGCAGGATGCAGGCGATAATGATTAGTACTGAAATAAGCAGATACATTGCTAATGATTTTTACGTTATTTATCGGGTTGATTCTTCAATTTTTCAATTTGACCGGCAAAGTAAGCTCTTTTTTCTGGAAATTTCAAACATAATTTCTCGTAAATTGAAATTGCCTTGCCATAGTGGCCTTGCGCCATGTAAATGGCCGCTAAAGGTTCGGTAATTGTATCTTCGGGTTCCTTAACCGAATCGAGCGAAATGTCTTCCTGCTCAGCGGGTAAATCTTCGGGGCGTTGTTTTGGAACAATACGCGGGTTTGTTTCAATAAAGGTGTCAATGAGCGATGACTGATCGAAATGCTCGCTGCTTACTTTTACGTTTTTTGCAATTTCCGTTAGTATGTCCTCATGTTTATCAAGTTGCTCTTCTTGCTTATCCTCCTTGTTAGGTTGCTTGCTAGGCTCCTTAACTCTTGTGGTGTCTTCGCGGTTAAAGCGGCCAAAGTTTGAGGCCGAGAGCGAATCCTCTTCAAGGTAATCGTTTGGTATTTCTAGCGTGTATAGCTGTGGGTCGAGGTAGGCTTCCTCATCGGTTTTGTGGTGTCGTGGCTCTGATGGGTCGCCTAATTCGAGTAGCTCGTTGTTGGTCTCTTCACTTTGTATTGTGGGAGATGAATCTTCCTCAGAAATATCGGCAGGTGATGTAATGCTGGCCGAATCATCGAGTTGGAATGTGGTTTCAGCCACTTGTTCTTCACCCTTAGGCTCCTGAATGTTAACAACCTCATTCTTTGCATCGCTTTGTGCATTCTCAATTGCTATACTTGCCGGGGCAGGGTTAAGCGTAAGGTACAGATTATAGCGATTAGGCGAAAGGGCAGCGGTTTCCTTAAGCTTTTTATGGTATTCGGCCGAATTAGCTTGCTTAAGGCCAATTAGCTCCAGTACACGAGCAGGGTAGAAGTATGGATACTGATTAACGAGAACTCGTAGCTGTTTAATGGTATTCTCGTCAATTAGCTCGGGGTTTTCAACTATTTTATAAAACTGTTCTTTTTCCATTTCTACCAGTTTGCTACCGCGTTATTAAAAATGTCTTCTACAAGCTTTTCAACTATTAGGGTTACCAGCTGCTGCTCAACTTGCGAAAGCTGCTGATTGCTGCTAAAATCTTCGTAATGGCTAAAGTTTTTGTCGTAATTCTGGGTTGGGTCAATTGAGTTCTCAAATTTTACCCTAACCGAAATGGTTAGCCTGTTTTGCGCAGCAATTTCGTTTCCCTGAATGGCAACTGGCCTAATCTCATAGTTGCGAATTTCGCCCGTGAAGTTTAAATGGCCAAACGAAGGTACAACATTTAGGCTGGTTTGTGTAACAAATCTGTTTCTAAGCTCTTCGGAAAGCAAGTTGCTTAGGGTTGGGTTAACCAGTGGGGCTAGGTTTTGGAAATGACCAACGCTAACCGTTTTTACATCGGGCGAAATGGATGCTCCGGTAAAGGAGTAGTTAATTTTGCATGAGTTCATCAGCAGAAGCACGAAAATAACCACAATGCCTAGTAGGCTTCTTCTTTTTGCTGATAGCTTATATGCGTATTTAAAATTCATGCTAGTCAATGTTATGCTCTTTAATTTTACGGTAAAGCGTACGCTCCGATATGCCTAGCTCTTTTGCAGCCTGACGGCGTTTGCCATTATACTTTTCAAGGGCTTTCTTAATCATCTCAACCTCCTTGTCAACAAGCGAAAGCGACTCCTCTACAATTTCTTCAGTGTCCTGTATGTCGGGGTGATCCTGGTTGAAGCCTTTTTGCTCGTAGCCGCTAGGCTTGGAGGTTTCAACAAAAGGAATACCGTCTTTGTATAGGTTTTTAATGATGCTGGCATTTTCCGAATGTACGTCGGCATTTGTATTGCCACTTTGCAGCATATCGAGCACAAGCTTTTTAAGGTCGTTTACATCGTTGCGCATGTCGAACAGGATTTTGTAAAGAATTTCGCGTTCATTGGCAAACGACGGCTCAGATACACCAGCATTTTTATTGGTAATTAGGGCTGGCAGCTTGTTTGGATTGTAATCGGGCAGGTAGTTAAGCAGCTTATCAGCCGATATTAGCCTCGACTCTTCAATTACCGAAATTTGTTCGGTTACGTTTTTTAGCTGCCTTACATTACCCGGCCATTTATAGCTAACAAGCATTCGGCGCGCATCATCATCGAGGGTAACGGGTGGCATTCGGTACTTTTCGGCAAAGTCGGATGCAAACTTACGGAACAGCAAGGGGATATCCTCATTTCGCTCGCGCAAGGGAGGCATATTTATGGGAACAGTGTTAAGCCTGTAGTATAAATCCTCGCGGAATCGTCCGTTCTGTATTGCTTCTATAAGGTTAATGTTGGTAGCTGCAATTACCCTAACATTGGTTTTTTTTACTTTTGATGAGCCAACGCGCAAAAACTCACCCGTTTCCAAAACCCGTAACAAACGAACTTGGGTAGAGAGGGGTAGCTCAGCAACCTCATCGAGAAAAATGGTACCTCCATCGGCCACTTCAAAGTAGCCCTGTCGGCTGTCCATAGCGCCAGTAAACGATCCTTTCTCGTGTCCAAAAAGTTCCGAGTCAATAGTTCCTTCGGGTATGGCCCCGCAGTTTACAGCAATGTAAGTACCGTGTTTGCGAGTGCTAAACGAGTGAATAATCTGCGGAAAAACTTCTTTACCCGTACCGCTTTCGCCCGTAATAAGTACCGATAAATCGGTTGGGGCAACCTGTAGGCCAATGTCAATTGCCCTATTTAGCCCTTGCGAGTTTCCAATTATCTCAAATCGTTGCTTTATCCTTTGAATATCTGCTGACATACCAATGGGTTAATTAGTACTGACAAAATTACATATTAAAACCTTTTACACCAATAACAATTAAAATAATTTAACCGTTGCATTTACTTGGGTAGTATTTAGCAAACTGACAATTTTACCATATGGCGAGCAGTGGATAATTTAGCGTATGCGTATATTTGTGAAGTTTAAGGGATGCTCGTTCAAATTTTTTGGCTGCATGGCAATTAGTTTCCAGCCAAAACCTTTACCTTTACTTTAGTAGCAAAATCAAAAAAGCCGATTACTTTATGCGCACACTTTGTATAATTCCTGCACGTTATGCATCAACCCGTTTTCCGGGTAAACCTCTAGCCGAAATTCAAGGTAAACCAATGGTTAGGTGGGTTTACGATAGGGCAGTTAAGGCTTTTGAGCATGTGTGCATTGCCACCGACGACGAAAGAATTGCAAATGCAGTAGCCGAATTTGGGGGGAAGTGGGTTATTACCTCATCCGAGCATAAGAGCGGAACCGACAGGTGTGCCGAAGCGCTCGCTAAAATTGAAGAGCAGGTAAACTTAACTTTTGATATAGTTGTAAATCTTCAGGGCGATGAGCCCTTTGTTCACCCCGAACACCTTGCCTTGCTCTTAAAGCCGTTTACCAACCATAATGTTGATATTGCAACACTTATAAAGCCCTTTGGCACTAATGAGGATATTTTTAATCCGAATAAACCTAAGGTAGTTGTTAGCAATCAGGGTAAAGCCTTATACTTTAGCCGATCGGTAGTACCCCACATTCGTGGAATTGAAATGAACAGATGGGCACAAGAGCACACCTATTTTAAGCATCTTGGGTTATACGCATATCGAAGCGAAGTGCTAAGGAGTATTAGCAAGCTGGAACTATCAACTTTAGAAAAGCTAGAATCGTTGGAGCAGTTACGGTGGCTCGAGAATGGTTACACCATTTACGCTGAGGTTACTAACATTGAAACTATTGCCATTGACACACCAGCCGATTTGGCTAAGGCCATTGATTGGGCAGCCAAGAATGATTTATAATAAGGTATTTTGCCAATAAAAAAAGCGAAGCGATACATAATAGTTCGCTTCGCTTTTTTACTGCCTGTAGGTAAAGTATTACTCAATCTCTTTAATTAACAGAATATATGTTGGAAAGTGGTCGGAGTAACCTCCAAGGTATTGTCCACCAGCATATGTACGATAGGGATAACCCTTAAACCTTCCCGATTTTTGCTGTAAAAATGGCTTGTTAAATACGCTAGCCTTGTAGTATTGGTAGGTTGAGAAATCCTTCTTTAAAAGGTTGTGGTTAGGTATAACCATATCAAACAAACTCCACGTGTCGCGCCATGCCGATGAGCCTATACCTTTTTTGTAAAAGTCGAAAAAGGGGTTAAATAGTTCACCTTCGCTTACTTTATCCAAATCGGGTTTTGCTTGTAAGTGCTTCAAAACACTCGCATTATCGGGGTTGTCGTTTAGGTCGCCCATGTAAACAATTTTGGCATTGGGGTTAACGTTCAAAATGGAGTCGATAATATGCCTTCCAAGGTCTCCTGCGGCGTTTCGTAGCGGACGACTTCGACTTTCGCCGCCTCTGCGTGATGGCCAGTGGCCAACAATAAAGTGAAACTCCTCTCCATCGAGCATACCCGAAACCATTAGCTGGTCACGTGTAAAAAAGTCTTCTCTTCCTTCAATGGTTAGCCTGTGGCTAATTTTGTTTGTTAACTCAAAATACTCGGGTTGGTAAAGCAGGGCCACATCAACACCTCTTTTGTCGGGTCCGTCAATGTGTACAACTTGGTAATTTCTGTCTGCTATGGCTTCTTGCTTGGCTAAATCCACAAGTACGGTACTGTTCTCAATCTCGGAAACGCCAATAACTGCTGGCCCATGGGGGGTTACATCGGTACCAATTTTTGAGATAACTCGTGCCATGTTTTCGAGCTTCTCGTAGTATTTCTTCGAGTTCCACTTGTTGGGCCCTTCGGGGGTAAACTCAAAATCGTTTACATCGGGAGTATCAATGGTGTCGAATAAATTCTCTAGGTTATAAAAAGCAATGTTAACCACTTTATACTGTTTCTCTTTTTGGCTAAAACCAATTAGTGGGATGATGGTAAAAAGTGTAAGAGTGATTAATTTCACAAAAGGTGTTCTACTGTTACGCATAATTTTTGGGAATTTTTTCGGTTGACAAAACAAATCGCATGCCAGCGTTTTGTAAAAATATTTAGTAATCAGAAAGATAAATACTATTAGGTTGGGTTTAGGGGGTTATAAAGATAAGATATTTTTATTATTCTAGTGCTTTATCAACAATAATATCTATTTTTGAGGTTCCCATTTTTGTAAGGGTTTAGGAGTAATTAACACTATTTGTAGTATTTATGAGAAAAATTCAAGGATTAGTTTTTCTGTTTCTTTTCACGGCTACTTTAGCCAGTGGACAGACAGACACGACTACAGTTGCAACAGACGAAGAGTTTGTTCCTGTAATTACGCTCTCTGCAGCCGATTTTGAGAGCGACGAAGAGGCTCACGATATCTCAGGATTACTTCAGGGATCACGTGATATATTTTTATCAACTGCCGGATACACCTTTGGTGCTGCTCGGTTTAGGGTTCGCGGATACGAGTCGGAAAATTCATCTGTACTAATCAACGGCGTTGCCGTTAACGATCCTGAAACTGGTCGGGCATTCTACTCAACCTGGGGTGGCCTAAACGATGCCATGCGTAATACGGTAAACTCAATAGGTTTGGCTCCATCGGAATATGCTTTTGGCGGTTTTGCTGGTGTTAACAATATTGAGGTTAGGGCTTCGCAGTATAGGCCCGATACGCGTATAACCTACTCATCGGCAAACCGTAGCTACCGCAACAGGGTAATGTTTATCCATTCAACAGGAATGGTTGACGATAAATGGGCAATGACCATCTCTGGCTCGCGTCGATGGGCTCAAGAGGGATACTCAGAGGGTACGTTTTACGATGCATATGCATATTTCTTCTCGGCTGAGCGTAAGTTTAACGAAAACCACAGCTTTGGCTTTACAGTGTTTGGTTCGCCCATGCAAAGCGGTCGTTCAGGCTTATCGGTTCAAGAAGCATACGACCTAACCGGAAACCAGTACTACAACCCCAACTGGGGATACCAAGGTGGCGAAGTACGTAACGCAAGGGTAAATAACTATCATAAACCCATGATTTTGCTTACCCATTTCGGAACTTTTGGTAAAACAACAGTAAATACAAGTGTTGCATATTCGTTTGGCAGAGGTGGCAACACTGCGCTTAACTGGTACGATGCTGCCGATCCTCGTCCCGATTATTACAGGTACCTACCTAGCTACTGGGAAAACGACGATCAGTACATGTACAACTACCTTACCGATCTTTGGCAGAATAGCTCTGAGTTTAGGCAGCTCGATTGGGATTCGTTCTATCAAGCTAACTACAAAAATCTTTATGCTGCTCCCAATGGCATTGTTGGCAATCGCTCAAAGTATATTGTTGAGGAGCGTCGGAACGATCATAGCCAATGGTCGTTTAACTCAGTTGCTCGCAATCAGCTAAACAGCAATATTATGCTAACTGGAGGTCTAAATGTTTCTATCTTTAAAGGGTTTCAGTTTAAAGAGGTAAACGATCTTTTGGGAGGCGACTGGTGGGTTGATGTTGACCAGTTTGCTGAGCGCGATTTTGCCGACGAAGATTTTTACCAAAACGATTTGAACAACCCTAACCGCTTGGTTCAGGTAGGCGATAGGTTTGGATACGACTTTACAGCTAACATCAATAAATCGGAACTTTTTGCTCAATCGGAGTTTACCTATGCAAAAGTCGATTTCTTTGTTGCGGCTAGCTATTCAAATACAACTTTTTGGCGTACCGGACATATGCAAAATGGCCGTTTCCCCGATAACTCGTTTGGCGATTCGGAAAAGCAAATTTTTAACAACTACGGTGTAAAAGGAGGTGCTACCTATAAAATTACAGGAAGGCATTACATCGATTTTAATGCTGGGTACCAAACGCGCTCGCCTTACTTCCGCGATTCGTATATCTCATCGCGCGTGCGTGACCATGTTGTTGATGGCCTAACCAGCGAGAGAATTTTTGCCACCGACCTAAGCTACATTGTTCGTGCACCCATGGTAAAATCACGCTTAACGGTTTACTACTCCGAAAATATGGATCAAACATGGAACCGTAGCTTTTACCACGAAGGCTACCGAACATTCATTAACTACATTATGACCGATGTTGATACTCGTAACCTTGGTGCTGAACTGGGTATTGAGGTAAACGTAACCCCCGATTGGACAGTTAACGCTGTTGGTGCTTGGGGTCACTACACGTATAACTCACGCCCAAATGTTACCATAGCTCGCGATAACAACTTCGAACTTCTTGCCGAAAACAGAACGGTTTACTTTAAGAACTTCCTTATTGGAGGGTTTCCGCAGATGGCTGGCTCGGTTGGCGTTCGCTACAATTCGCCTAAGTACTGGTTTGCGGGTGCAAACTTCAACTATTTTGGTAAAACCTATATCGATGCAAACCCCGACCGCAGAACCGAAGAGGCTTTAGATGGCCTAGTTGAATCGGATCCGCAGTGGGAGCAGCTGCTCGAGCAGCAAAAGCTTAACGATGGGTATACACTCGACTTTTTTGTTGGTAAATCGTGGCGAATAGCTAGCAAATACTATATCAGGGCAAACCTTAGCGTTAGCAATGCGTTAAACAACAAGGAGCTAACGGTAATTGCATTTGAGCAGCTTAGGTACGATACGCGCGATATTGACCGTTTCCCTCCAAAGTATGCATACATGTACGGAGCCAACTATTTCTTAAATGTTAGCTTTAGCTTTTAATGCGAAAAAAAATATTACAGATGAATACGAAAAATAAATATACAATTCTGCTTATCTCGGCTATTTTTGCCCTGCTAAGCTTTGGGTGCGAAGATATGGAGCCAGACTCTCCACCAGTAAAATCCCTTGACGAGAACACTATTGTAACCATAAGCGATCTCCGTGAAATTTGTCCCAGCGGATGGAGGTATACTTTTGTAGGCGACAGCATCGTTTTTGGCGTAGTAACCATGGACGAAACCTCTGGTAATATCTACAAAAAGCTTTATATACAAGATGACGAACAAGCTGTTGAACTCCGACTAAGTGCATCGAGTCGTGTGCTTGAGGGCGATTCGCTTAGGGTTAACCTTAAAGGAACTACATTAGGCTATTTTAACCAACAGTTTCAGGTTGATGGTCTCGACGTTACCAATGTTGTAGTTCGCGCTTCTGGGTACCATATGGAGCCATTAACGGTTACAATTCCCGAGCTATTGGATGCGGGTTTCCCAACCGAGTACCAATCAAAGCTCGTAAAAATTGAGAATGTTCAGTTTAAATCCGCTCATTTAAGTGAAACCTATGCTGATGCCATAAATCAAGAGGACGAAAGCAGGACACTTGAAGATAGCGAGGGGAACGAGATAATTGTAAGGACTAGTGGTTATGCTAGTTTTGCTGGCACTACTGTAGCTCAGGGAAGCGGATCGATAACCGCAATAGCAACACAGTATGGCTCAACGCGCCAGCTGGTTATACGAAAGCTTAGCGAGGTTGAACTCGATGGCGAAAGATTTTAACAACCCGAAAATTTGAAGTTATGAACAGAATAAGAATAATACTAGCCGTTTTATTTACACTGGGGCTTTTTGTTGGACTTGGTGGTTGCGTTAAGCAAGATTTTGAGCCTCCCAAAAAATATGAGATTCCACTAGGGCATGTAATGACGATTCAAGGGTTACAAGATTTTTGCCCTCCAGGCAATGTGCACAAGTTTACTGGCGACACATCGGTAGTTGCTGTTGTTGCAATGGACGATAAGTCGGGTAACCTTTACAAGGAGGTTTTTATTCAGGATGCCAATTCGGGTGCAGTTGCTAGGCTGCAGTCATCTGGTGGACTTTACCAAGGCGATTCCATCTATATTAACCTAAAAGGAACTACGCTAAAGCGCTATCGCAACCTTTTTCAGATTGATTCGGTTCACGTTGATAAAAATGTTGTAAAGCGTGCAGTGGGAAAAGAGGTAGAGCCAAAGCTTGTTACAATCCCCGAATTAAAAACTTTAGGTTACACAGCACAGCTTGTTAAGCTCGAGAATGTTCAGTTTGTGGTGTCGGATACTTCAAAAACCTATGCCGATTCCGAGAATCTTGAGTATGGAGAGCTTACCCTTCAGGATGAGGATGGCAATACAGTTATGCTAAGGTCTAGCGGCTATGCAAAATTTGCCGACACTAATGTTCCTAACGGAATGGGCTCAGTTATTGCCATTGCTTCGCGCTACGATGACGATTTGCAACTGCTTATCCGCAGTACCGATGAAGTAGTGTTTAACCAACCTCGTTGGGATATGTTCGAAGGGTATTCACGCATAACAATTGCCGATTATAAAGATTTGTACACAGGTAGCACCGCCCAAATTACCGATGATATTTACGTTGAGGGCGTAGTTATTTCCGATGATGAGTCGGGTAATTACTATAAGGTACTTGTAATAAACGATGGAACATCGGGCATTGAGGTAAAAATTAACCAGACTGATTTATACGAGGATTATCCTGTTGGTACTAAAATAAAGGTGAGGTTAAATGGCCTTTATATTGGCGCATATGGTGGTCAGGTACAAATTGGTGGTCTTTACAGTGGCAACTTTGGTAATATCGATGCCAGTCAAATTGCAGCACATATTGAGATTTCTGAAACCGAACTTGAGGTTGTTCCAACCCTGCTTACCATTGATGAGATTACCGATGAGCACATTGGGTCGCTTATCAGGCTCGATAATGTTGAATTTATTAGCTCTCAGCTTGGGCAAACATTTGCAAATGAAGGTTCAACAACTAATCGTACGCTTAAGGATTGTTCCAACAATCAAATAATTGTTAGAACTAGCAACTATGCCGATTTTGCAAGTGCAACCTTACCTCCAGGTAACGGAACGTTTATAGCCG
>CAZGQZ010000058.1:0-12287 GCA_964527985.1 uncultured Rikenellaceae bacterium
TGTTAAGCGTACTGAAATCGCCCTGGGAAACTTCGTCGATGAAGAACTGGTATTGCTGTGCGCCTTCAGCTGTTATGTCAATAGACGAACCAGTGCAAATTGAAAAGCCAGGATCAGCCGATATGGTAACATCGGGTTCAGGATAGCTATATGCTATGTTAATATTCCTTGTTCTTGCGCATCCGTTAGCATCTGTTGCAACAACAGTATAATCGCCAGCGGTTAAGTTTTCTTGATCTTTTTGACCGTTTATGAGACCGCTTCCGTTTTCGGTAGACCATTCGTAGCTAAATGGAGAATACCAGCCATTAACCTGTAGCAGGATGCTTCCATCGGCATCGCTGGGACAGTTAGTTGGAGTTGCAATGTGGCTAAGCGAGAATGGATAATCTGGCTCATGAATAGTTACCTGAACAGTCATCTGGAAATCATCTTCAACTTCAGGAGTACTATTGTCGTTTGTTACCGTAACGCTATAAATACCAGCCGATAGGTTGGTTGCAGTT
This sequence comes from uncultured Rikenellaceae bacterium, assembly GCA_964527985.1. GTDB lineage: Bacteria > Bacteroidota > Bacteroidia > Bacteroidales > Tenuifilaceae > Perlabentimonas. The sequence goes on from CAZGQZ010000058.1 coordinate 507, forward strand.
TGAGTTTGCTGTCCATCGCTCCACTCAACAGTAATGCCATCGGTTACCTCATTGTTTGCCCATGATACAGTTGCAGTTCCATTGCTTCCACCTCTACACTCGGGTTCATATTTATCTGAAATCCATATATAGAATAGATTTTCATCAATAACATGAAATGAAGTGTCGGCTATACATCCATTGGCATCGGTAATGTTAACATTATAAGTTCCACCTTTTATGCTTGTTAGGTCTTCAAAGTCAGCAGTAAAATCGTTTGGACCATCCCACAAGAAAGTGGTAATAGGTAAAGTTGCATTTGTAGCCTCAAGGTTAATCTCACCGTTGGGCGTGTCAGGATTATTATCAGTATTGTTAGTAACGGTTGATTGGTTGAAAATAATTTTATCAGGTTGGTTAACAGTAAATGTTTCTTGGGCTGTACATCCATTTTCATCGGTAGCAGTAACAGAATAGATACCTGCGGCCAAACTGTTTTGATCCTGAGTTGTAGGGGTTAAACCATATCCGTTTTCTGTGTCCCACAGAAATGAGTAGTTGCCCGTTCCGCCGTTAACAGCTAATAATATTTCGCCATTTTGGTAACCATAGCATTGAGAAACATCAATTATAGTTTCGTTTATAGTAATTTGTGGTGGATTATCAATGCTGTAATATTTACTTATGCTTCTGCCTGATGCATCCTCAATGTCAATTGCGTAAATGCCATTTGTAAGATTTTCGTATGCAAGAGGAGCCGAGTAAGTGCCTTGGTCGATTATGCCCTCGTCAACTTTTCTGAAAATGTAGGTGTAGGGTTCATCGGCACCACCACTAATAGCAAACGACATGGCTCCGTTGCTGCCATTATAGCAGCTTAAGGGTGTAATCTGTGGAAGCACATGAATGTTTGTATGCTTAGCAACAAAGGCGTCTTTGCTTCCACCATTGGTAAAAGTGTTTGTTCCAATTTCTAAAGATGCAGAAGAGAAGAACCCTGCTATAAATGAATTTCCGTTTTCATCAACAGAAATTGCGCCATCCCTATCGGGTGAGGCAACAGGGCTGAGTGCAGTTTGGCTAAGCAAGTTTCCATAGTAGTCGAAGTTGGCGTTGAACACCCCATAGGTTGGGGTGGGTAGGGGTATTGTATCGTTTTCAATATAAATAACATTTGCATTTAGTCCGTAAATAGAAAACTGATCGCTGTTTGCTGCAATTCCTATAGTCCTGTCAATACTTGTACTTCCAAAACTTTTTGCCCAAACAATGTCTCCATCGCTATTATACATGGCGCCAAAAACATCAAAGGAACCATTTGAGGTCAATGGAATTTCGTCGAGCCCATCGGAATTTGTTAGGGAGGTTGTTCCTGAAACGGATCCACCAATAAAAACATCACCCTGATTATTGCTGGTGAGACTTTGCGTAACTATTGTTGATTGTGCTGATGTATTTACGGTTCGGAGCCAAAGTGGGTTGCCATCGTTATCGAGTTTAATTATTGCCCAGCGTAAAGAACTTTCGGTAAGAGAGATTAGAGGATCTGTTCCCTCAAAAGTAAAGTCTCCTTCAATAGCAAAGAGCGCATAGCTACCTTCGTTTGTTGCTTGTGCAATTGAGCCTCCCCTAACATTTGTATTGCTTGAGAAATGATTAGCCCAAATAAAATCACCTGAATTATTAAATTTAGCAACAAATGCATTTCCTAAGTTAGTGTCTTCAATATATTCAAAGGTATTGCCTCCTCCAAAATCAATAATTGTACCTGCACCACCTCTGAAAAAGCCATTAATTAAAATGTTGTTTTCGCTGTCGAGTGTTAAACCTTCAGCGCGGCAAAGAGCAGAACTGGCAGCTACATTTTTTGCCCATTGTACTTCTCCCAATGAGTTGTACTTGGCAATGTATGTATCTTGTCCAACGCCAGAAATCGAAATTGTATTAGCATCGGTACTTCCAAAAGTGCAATCGGCATTAGCGCTATTAAACCCACCGGCAATATAAATATTGTCGAGGTTATCAGTGGCTATGCTGTTTAGGTTAATTGCATCGAGGTCGCCAATTTTTACATGCCAAATGAGCGTTCCGTTTTCGTCAAACTTCATGAGTATTGGGGAGTTTGCCCCTGCATTTTCGCTCACTAACGGATCTGTTCCAACTAGCGCAGCCACTCCGTTCATTTGTGCAGCTACAATTATATTCCCTTCAGAATCGTGAATGATATCTTTTGAGAAGATATTGTCTGTACCAGAAATATGGTTGCTCCAATCCCAATTTTGCGGATATAGGTTTGTAGCTATTACATTAATGAAAATTAGAAGTAATAGCAATTTTGTTATATGCCTTTTCATGGTCAGTGGTTTTATTATAAAAATCATAGTTTTGTATATCAAATATAGCAATAACTAAACCAACATGCAATATGAGCAAGTACTTTTGGTCTATGTAAATGCTTTGAGTAAAGCAACATAGGTGTAGTTCGTCAAAATGTTAAGAAAACCATGCAAATTTGCACAAAAAAATGGAAGAAAGACCAATGGTTTCAATACTAACTGCAAACTATAATAAGTCTGAATATTTGAGAGATTATTTTGATTCAATTCTGAAATCAAACTTTTCTGACTTTGAGGTAGTTTTTGTTGATGATGGCTCTACCGATGATTCGATTTTAATAGCCAATGACTATACTAGTAAATTAAACCTTAGGGTTATATCGCTTGAGCATAACGTGGGTTTTTCAAATGCTTTAAACATAGGTCTTGATAAGGTGAAAGGGGAGTTTGTTGTGAGGTTGGATTCGGACGATTTTATGTTACCCTCTAGAATTGACCGACAGGTTAGCTATCTGAGAAAACATCCTGAGGTAGATATTTTAGGCTCAAATACATTTTATTTTAATCATAATAGACGCAGTGTAGCTGGTCGTTCATATTTCCCTGAGTTTAATGCTGATATAGCTAATGAGTTCAAGCATGGGGATATCGCTCTTTGCCACGGAGCGATTATGGGAAAAGCAGCCTTTTATAAAAGGTTTAAGTATAACCAAAGCGCATTTCCTTTTGAAGAGTACGACTTGTTTAGTAGAATGGTTTTGGCTGGTGGCGTTTTTTATAATCTGAACGAACCCTTAACATATTACAGGATGTATAATCAGAATGCTAGCTATAAGAGCATTCGAACTCGAGAAAAAGGTATAAACTTGCTAAGAGAAAAACACTTTAACCATAAACTAAATGAAATTGGACTAACCTGTAAAGTGTTGCATCGTTTTTTTTACCGAAAAGCAATTTTGAGTGATACGCTGGTATTACGTATAGCTTTTTTAGGAATGGCAGCCTTATGCTGGCCTAAAAGCTTTTTTAAACGGTTTTAACCTAAAAAATATTTATGTTAGTTACTACAATAATGCCTGTGTATAATGGTGAATGCTACATTAGCCAAGCGCTAACTAGCGTTTTAGAGCAAACGTATACAAATCAGGAAATACTGGTTATTAACGATGCATCTACTGACTCAACAAGGCAAATTCTTGACAATTTTTGCATGAGAGACAGTAGGATTAGGGTCATTGAAAATACCCTAAGGTTGAGGGTGGTTAAATCGCTTAACATTGGTCTAAAGCATGCAGAAGGAGACCTAATTGCGAGGATAGATGCCGATGATATTTGGATGCCCGAAAAGCTTGAACTACAGGTTAAGATGTTTAAGGAAGATATGGACTTGCACCTATTGGGAACTGCTAAGTATATTATTGATGATAGCGGTAGTTTGATTAGCCAAAAAAACTATTTCCCTTATTATTCCGATAAAGACATAAAACAGAATATTCACAAAGCCAATCTTTTTACGCATTCCTCGGTGATGTTTAGGCGCTCAATGGTTGAGAAATTTGGTTTTTACGATGAAGACTTTTTAAATAGTGAAGATTATGAGTACTGGTTAAGGGTTACCAATAAAGTAAAAGTGGGCATTATAAACAAATCTCTGGTTAAATACCGTTTGCATTCTAAATCAGTAACTTCACTCCGAATTCAGGAACAAATGTACTACGCGATAAAAGCCAGATTTCGATACGCTAAATACTATGGCATCAAAGGTTTTTTTAGCAAATATTTTCTAAAAGAGGTTTTACAGCTGCTTCTTCCTATACAAATCGATCAGCTAGCATCGAGTATAAAGTCTAGTATTTGTCGATTGAAAAAAAGATTCTAGCCTTGTAGTAATATAGCATTAGTCTCATAATATAACCAATTTTTGGTTTTATTATATCAGGGTAGTAAAGCCTTACAGTGCTAATAATTTCATGGGAAATTAGGTTTATTGCTCTTTTGGAAAGATTGGTTTTCCATTCATCAACTTTAGCCCCAATTATGGGTTTAATAATGTTTTCATGTATCTGCTTTTGTTCATCAGGAAGTCTAACGTATAATGTTGTGCTATCATTGTCGGATGTGTTGCCTAGACTAATCCCTAACGTTGTGCAGACGCTTTGAATTGTTTCAGCTGGATCCTCTATAAGATCTTCAAACCGCAGGGTTAATACCGAGTTTGGGTGATCTTTTTCATAGGCTGATACACTCCTTAGCATATGGTTAAACAAGTATGCTGTTACAAGGGGATTCGTGTTGAAGTACTTTTTTTTAAGGGGTTTTTTAGTTTTACTCTGCGAGTTAAATATACCTCTTGGATCTCGTAAAATAGCTACATGCTTTACTGAATATTCATTTTCAGCGAAATTTTCAAATGAGCTGTAACAGTTAGCCATTTCAACGGCTTTAAATACAATTGTCGAAGCCTTGGGGTTTACTCTGCTTCGATACACCTGGAGGAATGCGATGAATATCTCCAACCCAGTTTGTTTTGAGGATATTTGATCCGCCTCATTTGCTGAAATATTCCATGCCCTAAGTTTTGGGTCGTTAGCTATTAAATTAGCCAGTCGCTTCCGAAGTGCCGATGCTTTGAATGTTTTGAGTGGATAGTAAAGGAATTCCTTAACCAGCACATCTGCCTCAGGACAAACGCAAAAGTTTTCGTACCTACTCAGCTGGTTGAGGAATAGTGTTGATCCTGATCGACTAATGTATGTAACTAGAAGTAGCTGCATTAAATAGGGTATCCGTATTTTTCGAGCGGTAGTGAATATTTTTCAGCGAGAATCCGATTTGAATCACGGTAGTAGTTGTTAAGATAATCGATGCACTCGGGAGACAAAAGATCTTCAGGTTCAGCATTTCTTCCCCAAATGCTTAAGTTGTTTAGTTTAGGGTAAATTTTCTTGCAAGCTCTATCAAGATATGGAATGGTAAAAACATGGCTTCTGTCGGCTATTCTTGGTTTAGTAAACAGGTTGATATAGCGAGCTACTGGAATGAAATTCTTTTTTAATGCCTTATTTTCTCTACTATAGTTAATTCTGTTTAGGTCAACATCTAAAGTATGAGCGTTGCAAAAATTGCTGAGGAATGAAATATTGTTATTTGCAAATTCCTCATACAGGTATATGTGAACATTGCTTTGGCCAAAAACCTCCGAAATAAAGTCTAGGAAATAATGATACTTTGAGTTTTCAAGCTTTAAATCGATGAGATTTGTTTTTAGCCAGTTTTTTTTGAAGATGAAGTTTTGGAAAGAGAAAGTACCACCATTCTGTTTGAGATAATATAAGTACAAAGACAGAAGCCTGTCTACTTGATTCCTTATAAAAACAATAATTTGAGCATTTGGGTAAACTTGGTGTAGCTGTTTTATTAGAGCCGTTTTTATGTAAGGTTTGGCTCTAGCTGTTAGGCTAAACTCCTCTTCGGATATTATTATTCTTTTTTCGGTTTGCTTGTTGAGCACGCTTCTAACTTCAGAAGCGTTAAAAGTAAAATAGTTTGTTCTTACAAGAAGTTTATGAACCAATTCCCTATTTAATAGTGTTGCATTTTCAACAAAAGGGAAAAAGTTGTTTTGAAACCAAGTAGTTCCAGTTTTATTATAACCAATATGAATTATTGGGTTTAATTCCATTTATAGAGGATAGTTATAGTTTTTAATCTCCGTAAGGCCATAATGGTCAATTAGCCTTTGGTTCGACTCCTTGTAATAACTGCTTAGCTCATCGAATAGGAATGGCCCCAGAACTTGAGCTGATTCTGGTATATTCCCCCAAATAGAGTATTTATTTAACCATTCGGCTATTCTGGGGACATAATTACCTAGATAGGGTAGCGATATAAAATGATGTCGGTAAAGTATTTTTGGTTGGGTAAACAGGTTTGCTGCCCTAATAAAAGGCACTAGCCTTTTTCTGAGCCTTGTGTTTATTGGCGAGAAATCGACTAAATCGGTATTTACTTTAAGATTATGTTGGTCGGAGAATTGCTTAAGAAAGGTCTTTGGGTTGCTCTTCAAATCTTCGTATAGGTAAACATAAACCTGATTTTTGCCGAAAAGATTAGTGTATAAATCGATAACCTTGTCGAACATAAGGTGGTGAGGCTTGTAAGTAAATATATTGTGTACGTGCCCGTCCTTATACCTAATGAATTTTTCTGGACTTAATGTACATCCGGCCTTTTTTACATACCAGCTATATTCCGATGCAATCAGATCGATTTGATTTCTTATGAATAGAATAATTTTTGCATCAGGAAAGATCTCTTTTAACCTATTGGCTAAGCCAACTCTAATAAAACCACTAGTTCGGCCAATACCCAAAAAATTTTCGTTTGATATGATGAGGTTATCCTTTTCTTTCCATTTGCTCATATTGTAATTTGGATCCATTGGATCAACCCCAATAATTTCAACATTACTTACCCAAGGCATAAAGTATTGATAGTTCTCAACTTTTGGAAAGAATTTTTTCTGCAACCATGTAGTTGCTGTCTTTGGAAAACCGATATGGATAATTATGTCCTTTGAAACTTCTGTCATCAGTTTAGTATATGTATCTGTAAATATATGCATAAACAAAGCAAACCCAATGGGGAATTGGGTTTGTTTTTGGGTAAGAATACCAGTTTGCTAAATGTTACTATTTTTTACTCAATAACCCCAAATTCCAGCCCCCTTTTCTTAACCTCTTCAAGTAGTTTCACTAGACCGAATTTCATGTTGCTCTCGGCCTTTTTCGAGTCGTGGAAAACGATAATTGCCCCTGGGCGTAAGCTGTTAAGCACAATATTGGCGCAGCGCTTGGGGGTAACCCATCGGCTGTAGTCCATGCTGAGTAAACTCCACATTACTATTTTATACCTGTTTTTTAGGAGTCTAACCTGGTTGGGCCTTATGCGACCATAGGGCGGACGAAATAGGGTAGATCCTATAAAGTCGTTTGCTAGGTCAACATCCTGTATGTATTGTCCTGTGCCATTTTCCCATCCTTTAATATGGCTGTAGCCATGGTTTCCTACAGCATGGCCTTCGGCTTTAATCCGATCGAATATATGGGGGTGCATCTCAACCTTTTTGCCAAGGCAAAAAAAGGTGGCTTTAGCGTTATGTTGCTTAAGCGTATCGAGTACCCAAGGGGTAATTGCCTCGGTTGGCCCATCGTCAAAGGTTATGTAAACCTTGTTCTCGTCCTCAGGATATCGCCAAATAAGCCCGGGGAAAAGATTGGTAAAAAATTTTGGTGGACTAAGGTTAAACATTATCTAAGCTATTTCCTAAGATGCTAAAAAGCTCTTCGAGTTCTGTTTTATGACTCCCGTTCTCGTAAGTGTTTGCCATGCTGTATAGCTCCTGAAGAATGTATAGGTTAAGCTCTATGTCTCTTCGGGTATTGGCTGAATATTTATTGGGTAGAGCAAGGAAATAGGCTAGTTCCTCGGCGCATTGTTCCATGTAAACGGTTGAGTATTCTACTCCCTTTTCAATGCTTCCCGCTTTGTAGTACGATTCAATAAGCGTAAGCGCAAAAAAGTTGAAAGGTACCGTTTCGTATGGGACAACCTCCATGCACTTATCCAGCACTGTAATGGCCGAGTCGGCTTTGCCTTCGGCAATTAAATCGCGCGCCAATCGCCCGAAAATATTACGGTAGTTCGATATTATTCGGCTACTGTTTTCGTTGATGTACACATTTTCGTTGGCAATGCTTCGGTAAGCGTATCTGTTTATAAGGTTGTTGTACATACGCTCAGTATCAACGGTACCATATCTGCCATCTTTTTGCTGGCTCTCAATAGGGACAATCCGGTAGGTTAGCCCCTCCATTTGGAAGTACTTATCGAGATTTTGATACGTATCGGTGCTTACGGTAATGGCAAAGTACATTGGGCGTTGCCAGTTGTTATGGGCCATCAGATCCATGAGAAAAAGCCCATCTTTAAACATGTAGTTACTTGGCAGGCGCCACTTCATTGTATCAACCACTTGGTTTTGCCGATAAGGACTTACTACTTGTTTCTCCTTAATAACTTCTTTGTCAACGGGAAGGAACAGGCTGCGAGTAGGGAAAAAATCGATGGTTTCATTTCGCTCAAATGGCGAGCTCATTTTTGTTTCGGGTTTGTCGCTAAGCACAAAGTCAATGGCTCGCTTCACGTTTAGGGGCTGACTAATTCTGTCGGTGGCCAAAACAATATCTCGAGTTCCGGTTACGTACTGGTCTAAAGTCATGCTTGCAGGCAGTGGATCGGACTCGTATGACTTTCGGAGCATTTGGCTTACGTACCAATCGGCTCTGAGGTAGCTGAGGTTGCTTACCCTAACATCTGTCCTAAATTCCTCAACCTCTTGTGCGTACCACAATGGGAAAGTGTCGTTATCGCCGTAAGAAAAGATGACTGAATTGGGCTCGCATGTTTTAAGCATATTGTACGCAAAGTCAACCGAGATGTAATTGCCCGAACGGTCGTGATCGTCCCAGTTTTCGGCTGCCATTATCCCTGGAACAAAGACTAAGGCCAAAGCCGTGGAAAGTGCTGCTCCTGCAGGGCCACTCAGCGCACGCTTTGTGGCTTGGTACAAGCCAATTACGCCGAGGCCAATCCAAATGCTAAATGCGTAAAAGCTTCCAGCATAGGCATAGTCCCGTTCGCGTGGTTGATATGGTGTTTGGTTAAGGTAAACCACAATGGCTATTCCGGTAAGCACAAAGAGTAGCGTAACAACCCAAAATCCTTTTTGGTGCCTTATGTAGTGTACGGCAATACCGGCCAAACCGAGAATGAAAGGTAGCATGTAGTAACGGTTGTGGGCTTTGTTTTTCAGGGTAGATGGCAGATCTTTTTGAGAGCCAAGCCGGGGTGTGTCGATAATAGGGATACCGCTTATCCAGTTTCCTTTAGTAATTTCACCATGTCCCTGAAGATCGTTTTGCCTACCCGCAAAATTCCACATAAAATAGCGCCAATACATATGGCCAAGCTGGTAGGAGATGAAAAACCTAATATTTTCACCAAATGTGGGTATGCGCCTTACTTCGGTTTCACCATTACGGTTAGTTATCCTAATTGGCCTTCCGCTAAAGTTGCTCCATTTTTTGTATGCATCCACATGCGATGGCTCGGAGCTGTACATTCTTGGGAAAGGGGTAGTAAATCGAGTGTCAAAATCAACCTCTGCTTTATACGATGCCACCACGTATTTCCCATCTTTTTGAATGTACTGCGGCTTACCATTTTGCCTATCAACAACAGGGGCATCAAAGGTTTGTCCAACTATTAATGGCCTGTCGCCGTATTGTTCACGGTTGAGATAGTAAAGCAGCGAAAACATGTTGTTTGGGCTGTTCTGATCCATTGGGGGTTTTGCCGATGAGCGAATTACGATTAGTGCAAACGAGCTATAGCCAATTAGTATTACGGCAAAACTTACGAGTATAGTGTTTAGTATAGGCTTAGCCTTTTTGTGTGTATATATTATTCCCCAAACTAACAAACCAGTAATGGCTATTATATAGAAGAAAACGCCCGATTTGTAGGGCAAGCCAAACCCGTTAACAAAAAGTAGCTCAAACTTTGAGGCAAGCACAATAAACCCTTGTACCATTCCATACATCATTATTAGTAGAAGCAACACGCTAACTGCAAGTGCCTTTACAATACCCCAGGGTGTAACGGTGTACTTTTTAAAGTAGTAAACCATAACAATTGCAGGAATTGCAAGTAGGTTAAGCAAGTGAACTCCAATTGAAAGGCCCATAAGGTAAGCGATAAACACTAACCAACGGTTTGCGTTTGGCTCGTGCGCCACATTTTCCCACTTAAGAATTGCCCAAAATACTAGCGCAGTAAATAGCGACGATGTAGCATAAACCTCTGCTTCAACAGCCGAAAACCAGAAAGTATCGGAGAAGGTGTAAGCTAATGCCCCAACCAACCCCGAGCCGATAACTAGTATAATTTGGGTTAAAGTGAAGGTGTTGTCTTTAGTATCAATTAGTTTTTGGGCTAAATGGGTAATGCTCCAAAAAAGGAAAAGTATGGTGAATGCGCTGGCAAGAGCCGAAAGAGAGTTGGCGAAAACTGGTATTAGCTCCGTGCTAGGGGCCAGCATGGTGAAAAAGCGCATTAGCAGCATAAAAAATGGTGCTCCCGGTGGATGGCCAACTAGTAGCTTATGTCCGCTGGCAATAAACTCACCGCAATCCCAAAAACTAGCCGTTGGCTCAATGGTCATAAGGTAAACAAATGCTGCAATGGCAAATGTTAGCCATCCAAAAATGATGTTTATTCTCGAGAACTGTTTGGGGTCGAATTGCTGCATGGGTTGTGCTTTTATAAATTCAGTGGGCAAATGTAGTAATTTTTGCAACTACATCTTTACCAATTATGGGTAATTAACGATTTGATTTTGCGTTTATTATGGTCTGAGAAGTTGTAGCTTTGTGCCAATATACCTGTAGGTATTGTAAATATGTAGGGTTTTCATTATACCAATTAGCTTATGTTTTTTACTCGGGTTTATGGGTATGCTTGTTGCGTTGGGGGCTAGTAGCTCAATTATTCGATTGTAAAGTACGTTGTTGAACGAATCGCGATGTTTACGGTTTGTGCTTAAAAGTAGAGTGAGAAGTTGCCTTGAGTTAAATGGTGATATTGATTTAACCCCCATGGCAAACCCTTCGGTTTTTGCTTTGGCGCACCAGTTGCCCATTTTCTCTTCCCAGTAAAACATGTCGAGTAGGTTATAGCCGAACTTTTCGAAAAGAGGAACATTTTTGTCCATCCAATCTTGGTATTCGTTTATAACTGCTTTTGAGTTTTTGTATCCATTCAGAAAGGCCAGATTGCGTGCAGTTGGTTTTTTTTGGTAGCCAAAGTAGTTACGTGCAATTTCGCTTATGTTGCCATTTATATATGTGAAACCGCTATAAACCACGCTAGGAATTTTTGGAAAACGAGGGAAGTCTATGCTTTTTTCATAGTGCTCAGGATAAGCTATTTGCTCACTGGGTAAATCGGGAATAATGGTAAACTCCTTATTAAAAAGCTTAGTTAGCTGGCTTGGAATGGTTATATCGTAATGCGTATTGCTCATGTATGCATGCTTTTGCACAAAGTATACGCATGGCAGCTCAAGGCTTGCCAGAAATAGAACCCGACTATCGTAACCAGCGGTAACCGCTAAGGCAATTCGTTCGCGATGGGCAATTGCCTTTAAATAGCCTTTAAGCATTACGCTTGCTCTGCCTGCAACTTCATCTAGTGGCAATGGTTTTAGCGGTTCTGTAGGGTAACTTCGAATAATCTTTTTATTTCTGATATCGATATAGTGATTAGGACGCAGATGCCTAACGTTTTGCATATGGGTTTTATCGCCATAAAAAACTTTTTTGCTTACAAAGCTTTTCGATTTAAA
>CAZGQZ010000059.1:0-12095 GCA_964527985.1 uncultured Rikenellaceae bacterium
TAAAGCCATAATTTAAATGATTTTTTGGTATTTGTAAAATGCAAAGTTAATACTATTGAATTAATTACCCATTTTGAATTGATTTGATAGTAAATTATCATAAGCATTGCCTATCAAAATTGCAATAAATGCATAGCTTTGTGGATTGTAACGAAACGACAAATTACCTATGAAGATTTTAATGGTACTCGACCATGAGTTTCCAACCGATGTTCGAGTTGAGAATGAGGCTACGGCGTTAATTTCTGCTGGTCATGAGGTACATATTGCCTGTTTTACCCAAAAAAACAGGCCATCGCAAGAAACTTATAAAGGCATAGCTGTTCATAGAATTGAAATTTCAACGCTAATGTTTAAGCTAAGCGTTGCCGCATTAACATTGCCTTTTTACTTTAGGTTTTGGTTTCGTTATCTTAAAGGATTAATGGATAGCTATGGTTTTGATGCAATTCATATTCACGACTTACCACTTTCGAAAGTAGGGTATAACATTAGCCGAAAATATGGAATTAAGCTTATAATTGATTTGCACGAAAATTGGCCTGCTTTACTTCGCGTTTCAACTCACACCAACACCCTTTTAGGACGATTGCTATCGCCAAACTTTCTATGGGTAAAGTACGAAAAGCGCATTTTAAAGTTTGCCAACTATATCATTGTTGTTGTTGACGAAGCAAAGCAAAGGGTAAAGCAGTTTGGCATAAACGAAAGTAAAATTTTTGTTGTAAGTAATACGCTGAATAAGCACGAATTCTCTTCAGCGCACGAGGAACCAGATCCAAATTTTTTCACCCTATACTATGCAGGTGGCATAAATTATCATAGAGGGTTACAAACTGTAATTAGTGCAATTGCTATTGCAAAACATAAGGTTGATAATTTGCGTTTTCGTATCGCTGGATTTGGAAGCTACAAGCAGCAACTTGAGCAACTTATGAATGAGCTAAACCTTTCCGATAGAATTGAATTTCTTGGTTATTTGCCTTTAAAGGAGGTGGCCTTAAATCTGTCAAAAGCCGATGCTGCACTTATTCCTCATTTAAAAACCCCTCATACCGATAGTACAATTCCCCATAAGCTTTTCCAGTACATGTATATTAACAAACCCATAATTGCTAGTAATTGTGCACCTATCGAGAGAATTATTCATGAAACTAATTCCGGCGTTATTTTTCAATCGGGTGATGCGGATGATTTAGCCACTAAAATTGTTCAACTTGCCAAAGGCGATATTAAAATTGGCTCTGCAAAGCATTGGGTTGAAGAAAAATATTGCTGGGAAAACGATGCTCGCTCTTTAATCCAAATTTACTCTACATTATAGCTCATCGTTAGGATGAAATTTCTTAATGGTAAATAAGTAGTTCTATCATAAATATTTGATATTGTTATTTTTATAGTAAGAATTTGGTGTAAACTGGACAAATTATGTTATTAAACATTAGCCTAATTATTAAGGGAATAGCCTGTGTGATGGAGTATACATACATTACAAAATGAAAAAATTTATAGTTTTGCTGTTCGAAGAAAATGACAAACAAATAAAAATTTGAATATGAGTAAATTAGCAGTTGTTGCACTAGGGGGGAACGCCCTCTTACGCGGTAATCAGGTTGGAACTATCGAGGAGCAAGAGCAGAACACAACCGATACCCTCGAAAACCTTATTTATCTTATTAAAGAAGGTTACAACCTTGTAATTAGCCACGGAAATGGTCCTCAGGTTGGCAATATACTAATGAGGAATGATGCTGGCGAAGAAATGTACGGTATACCTCAAATGCCTTTAGACATTTGCGTTGCCGATTCGCAAGGGGGCATTGGGTATATGATTGAACGGATGCTACGCAACGTACTTCGTAAGCATGGTATCGATAAAGAGGTATGCTGCCTTGTTACCCCTGTACTTGTTGATAAGGACGACACAGCATTTGCTAATCCAACCAAACGAGTAGGTAAAATATACACAAAAGAGCAAGCCGATGAGCTGGCCAAAAACAAAGGATGGATTTTTAAAGAAGAGATAAAAGATACAGGAAGCGGATGGAGAAGAGTTGTACCCTCGCCAACACCTAAAGCCATTGTAAACGAAAAGGTTATTAAGCAAATGGTCGATCAGGGAATTATTGTAATAGCATCGGGTGGCGGTGGAATTCCTGTTTATATGGATGAGAAAGGTGATATGCGCCCATCTGAGGCAGTGATTGATAAAGATTCGGCTTCAGCTTTAATGGGGGCTCGTATTGGTGCCGATGAGTTCTACATTCTAACTGATGTGCCTTACGTTTTTATCAACTACAAAAAGCCAAACGAGCAAAAGCTCGAGTTTTTAGATAAGGCCGATACCGAAAAATTTCTGCAGGAAGGAATGTTTGGTGAAGGGAACATGGCTCCCAAAATTAAGGCTTGCCTTAGTTTTGTTGAGCAGGGTGGTCATATGAGCGTTATAACCGAGGCTACTAAGCTCGAGGATAAAAGCTATGGAACAAAGATTACACTTGAATACGAAAAGTAATTGTTAAACACTAATAAAAAAATCTAACGTTATGGCATTCAATCTAAGGAACAGAAGCTTTGTTAAGCTACTCGATTTTACTCCAAAGGAGATTAACTTCTTACTTGACCTATCAGCCGATTTAAAAGCGGCAAAGTACGCTGGAACCGAGCAGCAAAAATTAAAGGGCAAAAACGTTGTTCTTCTATTCGAAAAGGATTCAACACGAACTCGTTGCGCATTTGAGGTTGCAGCATACGATCAGGGAGCCCAAGTTACCTACTTAGGCCCTGCTGGTTCACAAATGGGTAAAAAGGAGTCGATGGAAGATACTGCTCGCGTTTTAGGACGTATGTACGACGGTATTGAGTATCGCGGATATTCGCAAGAAATTGTCGAAACTCTTGCTCAGCACGCTGGTGTTCCGGTATGGAATGGTTTAACCACCGAGTTTCATCCAACTCAAATTTTGGCCGATTTCCTAACAATGCGCGAGCATAGCAACAAACCATTATGTCAGGTTACTTTTGCCTACTTTGGCGATGCACGTAACAATATGGGTAATTCGCTAATGGTTGGTGCTGCAAAAATGGGAATGGATTTCCGTGCAGTTGCACCTAAGGAATGCTGGCCATCGGATGAGCTTTACAACCAGTGTCTTGAAATTGCTAAGGAAACGGGTGCAAAAATTACTCGTACTGAAAGCGTTGAAGAGGGTGTTAAGGGAGCCGATTTCCTTTATACCGATGTTTGGGTATCTATGGGTGAACCTGAGTCAGTTTGGGCCGATAGAATTAAGCTACTTAAGCCTTATCAGGTTAACAAGAAAGCAATGGAGCTTACAGGAAACCCTAATTGCAAGTGCATGCATTGTCTTCCTGCATTCCATAATCGGAAAACAGTAGTAGGAGAGGACATCTATCAGAAATTCGGAATCGAGTCGATGGAGGTTACAGAGGATGTGTTTGAGTCGGATGCAAGTATCGTTTTTGACGAAGCGGAAAACCGTATGCATACCATTAAAGCGGTTATGGTTGCAACACTTGGCCAATAATATTTTTCTCTACCAAAGTAAAGGCAGCTAAAAAAGCTGCCTTTTTTTATGAATATCCAAAAAAAATGCTTTAATTTTATGTAAGTCAAACAATAACTTACAATTATCATGAATGTTTATATTGGAAATATCTCTTACAGCATGACCCCAGAGGAGATTAAGGAAGTTTTTTTGCCTTACGGCAATGTGTTAAGCGTTAAAATAATTACCGATAAACAAACCGGCAGGTCAAAAGGTTACGCCTTTGTTGAAATGGAAAACGACGACGAAGCCCAAAATGCAATTAAAGCCTTGAACGAAACAGAGGTAAAGGGGCGTAATGTAAAGGTTAATTCTGCTCACCGTAAAGAAAGTACCGAGCAAAAATAATCTCTTATTTATTGCTAAAATCTTTTTTGCATCGTTTACCTGCTTCAGTGTGATGCAGGTTTTCTGTTTTATTACCTTACGGCTAGTTCCATTATAAAATAGTAGGTTGTTACACCCGAAACTGCAAACTTTAAACCGGTACCTAACAGAAATCCAATAAACGAACCTAAAGCCGATCGTAACGCTTTATCCTGTTTTTGTTTTGATGAAATTTCGCCTAAAAAGGCACCAAGGAAGGGCCCAATGATAATTCCAATAGGTGGGAATAAGAAAAGCCCAATAACTAATCCAATAGTTGCTCCCCAGACCCCTCGTTTTGTTCCTCCAAATTTTTTAGTTGCCCAAACGGGCAGAATATAATCAAGTATAGTTGCAATTGCAGCAGCAATGCCAAGCCATAAAAGCAAATTTCCCTCAACGTTTCCCCAACGGGTGTAGTGAAGAATAAGTAATCCAAAAAAGCTTAAGGGAGGCCCAGGAATTACGGGTAGTATACAACCAAGTATGCCAAGAATAATAAGTATTGATGCAACAGCAACCAGAACAAAATCCATTGTATTTATTTTAAGTTAAGGTACAAATATACCCGTTTATTGTATTTTGATAAATAGTTTGCAAAAATATCACTTGAAAATTGGCTGATGTTTTTTTTATCTTTGCACAAATACGTGTTTATGAAAGCTAAAGCAGTGAGCATTACCCTTAAAGGACGCGTACAGCAAGTAGGGTTTAGGTATTTTGTATACAGACTTGCCGCTGAGCTAAACGTGATGGGTTTTGTGAAGAATTTACCTAACGGTAACGTATATATTGAGGCCGAAGCCGATGATCATATTATTGAGGTTTTTGTTGCCCACTGCCAAATGGGGCCACCTAGTTCGCGTGTTGATGATATGAAGGTTAATGGTATCCCTTTTCAGGGATTTACAGGTTTTTCAATAAGGTAGGCTGTTTACTAGCAATTCGAGGTAGGGTTGCTTCCCTTTGCATTATCATTTTTATATCCAAAAATTCGTTTCGATTTTATCCTTTTCGATACGTATTTGGGCACCATGGTTTCCCATTTGCTATCGTTTTGGTTAATTAGCCTAAGCACTTCATCAGGCCTAATGTGTAACCATTTGCTTTTTGCTTGTCGCAGGTTTCGTATTTTACGGTTATCAACCAAGTAGCTGAAAATGTGCTTTACATCAGGTTCCATATCCACATCATCAACTAGCAGAATTTTGCCTGTAGCCCTATCGAGGGCAGGGTAAATGTAAAAGCGGGTATTGTCGGGGAACATTCGGCCCATTGCCTCAAGTATGCCACCCCTAAGATTGGCATAGTACTTTTTCTCCAGCACTTTTTTAAAAGTTGGAACGCCAAGAATAACCCTAAGGTTTAAAACATTAAAACGCGAGAAATAATCGACAAGTTTGTAAAATTCCCTGAAGCTTGAAACGAGCACATTTTGCCCCATTCCATTGAGCAAATCAACCCTGTCCAAAAAATCGCGCTCGTTAATCTCACCTTCTTCCAGAAGATTATTTAGCGTTATCTCACAAATTTGCAGCGTATTATGCGGTGTGAAATTCTTATCCTCTTTAAAAAGTGCATACGAGGTTTTTAGTATATCGAAACCCACATAGGTAATTGGGCGAAATCGGCCACGGAGAACCAAAGCATTTTTTTTGTAAAGAAAATCGGCGGGTTGATGCACGTTGCCATACCTATCGAACATTACAGCGGGTGTCATTCCATTCTTAACCAGCTGAACGCAAAGCAGTCGGTTGTCAACGTAGCACAGGTCAGGCCCAGTCATTCTGGCCATGGTTATTTCCACCCTATCGGTATCGAGGTTATCGAGCAACGATTGGAGAAATACGTTTGGCCTATTGTGATAGTAAAAACAGGCAAAAATTAGGTTTACCCCCAGCGTACCCAAAGTATACTGCTGGAGAAGCGCATCGTTTTCGTGTAATCGAACATGAATTACCACCTCGTTTGGCTCACCAAGTTTTGAGTGCTCAAACTTAACGCCCAACCAGCCATGCCCCTGATTGTTTTTTTGGTAGTTAAGGGTCTCAACCGTATTGGCGAATGAGAAAAATTTCACTTTCGGATCGCGCTTTTCGCCAAGTACCGATTGCAATTCCTCAAACTCGGCATTGAGCATTTGCTCTAGCCTGTTAAGGCTAACATAACGGCCACTTTCGCCTTGGTTGTACAGATGGTCGCTAAAGGTTTTGTCGTAGGCCGAAATAGTTTTTGCTATGGTTCCCGAAGCCCCACCTGCTTGGAAAAATGAACGAGCTACCTCTTGTCCGCCCCCAATTTCGGCAATGGTGCCGTATTTCGTATCATCGAGGTTAAGCATTAGCGCTTTGCGCTTTGTGGTGTATACTTCGCGTTCCATAACTACAATTTTATCTCTTAAAAGTATGGAAATTCATCCTATTTTGTTTAACAAACAATTGAATTTATGGAAGGTTTGCTTGCAACCGCGAAAATTTGTTTGGAATCTAACACTTCTATTTAAGGCTAGTGTTGAAAAGCTGCACTGAGATGTTAATAAACAATAGGCTATTATTTCATCATCTCAAAAATTCTCATTTCCTTTGTATTCATATTCGGTTCTTAAACGATTAAAAGGGAATCCTGTGCAAATCAGGAACTATCCCCGTAGCTGTAATCCCGATGCCAATTAACGTTGGTATTGCATTTTCAACAAAAGCCACTGCTAAAAACTCAAATATGCGGGAAGGTGTTGAGAATCGGGAAAGTCAGAAGACCTGCCGAAAATAGTTATCGTAGCTTTCGGGCGAAAAGCGTTAGATAGATTAATTACACCTTTCTGTAGTTTTTCTTTTCCAACATCCTCCCGCAAGTTACCATTTGTTAACCTAAACCTATAGCATAATGAATGGTGAACTTCGTTTTGGTAAGCTTATACAATGCAATAATTGTATTGTAGCTCTTCTTCATTTTCAGTTTGATGGATAATTGCTTATTGCAAAATTTTTTTCCTAACAATTCATTTTTTCACTTCAAACTGATTATCATGAAAAAACTTGTACATACTTTTTTAGCCATTGCAATAAGCGTTACTAGTTTAGGGCAAGGCCCATATGCGCCTGCTGCTGGCCAAACTGGTTCAACAGCAATTCACAAAGATTCGTCAATAATTAAGACCTGGGCTACAGGTATTGAAATAGCAAGAGGCTGGGTTAACATTGCCGACACAACCTTTTACTACGATGGTAGTAATTTGGCCACATTTGGTTATCCAGCATTAGCCTTAGGTAAAGCCGAAGGCGACTCGTATAATGCTGTTAGCCTTGGCGATGGTGGAGTGGCAACGCTAACGTTTAACAGAATAATTGTTAATGGCATAGGCCCCGATTTTGCAATTTTCGAGAATAGCTTCAGCGATACGTATCTTGAGCTTGCCTTTGTTGAGGTTAGCTCCGATGGTAACCGATTTGTTCGTTTCCCCGCTGTATCGCTTACGCAAACCGAAACTCAGGTTGGTGGGTTTGGAACGATAGAACCAACCAATATTCATAACCTTGCAGGAAAATACCGACAAGGTTTTGGAACTCCCTTCGATTTAGATGACCTGTCGGATAGCACAGGCATTGATTTAAACAACATTCGTTTTGTTAGGGTTATTGATGCGGTTGGTAGTATTAACGAGGACTATGCCACTTCCGATTCGCAGGGTAACATGGTAAACGATCCTTGGTCAACTCCATTTAGCTCATGTGGTTTCGATTTAGATGCTGTTGCAATTATTAATATGGGTAACGAGCTAACCATTTCAAATTTCGACGATTTACCTTTGGATGAGGATTCCTATTGGAACGGCAGCGATAATACAGGAGGGTTTATAAGCAATACCGTTTTCTACAAGAATAGCTACGATGAATCCTATGGAACATGGAGCGGTTTTGCCTATTCAAACATGCGCGATAATACAACTGCGGGATACACAAATCAGTATAGCGCTTTTGCTGCAGGTGGCATCGATGCTCCAGCTGATGGTGGAACTAGCTACGGCGTGGCCTTTGTCCCCAACGATTGGGAAAGCGGTACTTTCGATATGCTTTTTACCGAAGCGGAGTTCGAAAATCCAACGGTTGTTAGCGGTTTGTACGTTACAAATTCAACCTTCGCCTACCTATCGATGCTGAACGGCGATTATGTGGCTAAAAAATTTGGTGGCGATAGTGGCGACGATCCCGATTATTTTAAGCTCATTATTTGGGGCGAGAGAGCTGATGAATCTCAAACCGATACCATAGAGTTCTACTTGGCCGATTACCGTTTTGTTGATAGTTCAGCAGACTACATTGTTGATAGTTGGCAATGGGTTGACCTGTTGGCCTTGGGTGAGGTTAGCAAGTTACTGTTTTCCTTGGAATCGTCGGATAACGGGAATTACGGGATGAATACCCCAGCCTATTTCTGTATCGATAATTTAACGCTATTGCCTTCAAGCACTGAAAATACCCTAACACTTGCTAACCCTATTGCTGATATTGAGGTTGAAAGTAATTCTGTGCCCATGGCGCTTGATTTATCAAATGTTTTTATAGCAAATAATGCCACGAATATTCACCTTACCATAGCATCAAATAGTAATGCATCAGTTGTAAATGCTAGCCTTAATGGGTCCGTTTTAACGTTAGTTTTTGCTGGGGATGCGATAGGAGAAGCGGAGCTGGTTGTTCAAGCTGAGCTCAATGAGCAAATACTTACCGACACGTTTACGGTTAAGGTTGTTGACAATAGCACCTCAGCTCCAAACTCGTTTGTAAGAGGTGTTAAGGCTTATCCAAATCCTTTCAATACCTATCTTACCGTTGAATGCGAAGCGGGAGATTACGTTGAGGTTTATGATTTGTTTGGGCGTAAGGTGTACGAAGTTAAGGCAAGTAGCAGCAAAGTTACCTTGCCAACTCAGCATTTTAGCAATGGGATGTACATTGTTAGGCTTGCTACAAAACAAAAAGTGTATTCAATTAGAGTTTTGAAGAAATAGATGATAAGATTAATGTGTGCCAGCTTTTTTCTGGCACACTTTTTCAACTATGCAAAAGTGTTTTAGCATATTATTACTAGTACTGCTCTTCTTCGAGGGTATTTCACAAACCCTCGATAAGGATACGATTGCCCTTAAAGAGGTTGTGGTAACAAGCATTAGACCCCGGCAAAAGGACCGATCGCTAACTCCTTTGCAAAGCATTTCGAGAGATGAACTCGATTTAGCAAAAGGCAATTCGGTTGCTGAAGCCATTAGTACTTTCTCTGGTATTACGCTTAAAGACTATGGCGGAATAGGTGGGCTAAAAACTGTTATGGTAAGGAGTTTGGGAGCAAATCACACTGGCGTATTTATCGATGGTATTCAGCTTAGCGATGCAGCAACTGGTCAGGTTGATCTGGGGAAAGTTTCCACTGATAACATTTCCAATATTTCGCTTTTTGTGGGTCAGGAAAACAATTTAGCTCAACCTGCTCGCTACTATGCATCGGCAAGCGTTATTAGCTTAAATTCATTACAACCCGATTTTTCGGTAAAATCGTTAAGGCTAAAGACTGGCGTAAAATTAGGTTCGTTCGGATTAGTTCAGCCTAGCTTATCAATTGATAAGCTGATTAGCCATAAAAGTTATGCCAGCGTATCGGCATCATATACCACTGCACATGGGCAGTATCCTTATAACTTAAGGTATGGGGTTGTACTTGACACAACTGTGCGAAGGATGAATACTGATATCGAAGCGCTAAACCTAAGCTCATCATATTCATATAGCTTTTCAACCGATCAAAAGCTTTTGTTTAGGCTTATGTACTATGGCTCGGAGCGAGGTTTGCCCGGAGCAATTGTTTTTTATAACCCTTATGCTGCACAAAGGTTATGGAATAACGATTTGAATTCAAGTTTACAATACAAGAATAAGCTGAACGAAAAATTTAGCATAGCAAGCAGCGTTAAGTATTCAAATAGTAAGCTCCGATACCTCGATCCGGATTACCTTAATGCTGAAGGGAAACTAGACAACATATACAATCAGCAAGAGTATTACGCTTCGCAGGTTGTTTGCTATAGAATAACCGATTCGTTAAGCGCATCAATTGCTGCCGATTTTTTTATTAACACCTTAAGGACCAATTCGGATGGTTATGCAATGCCAACACGATATTCATCGTTAACAGCCATTGCTTTGCAATACAAACAAAAGCGCCTAGAATTGAATGGGAATATACTAGCAACATATGTAGCTGAAAAAACCGTAAACGGTAGTTCTGCACCAATTCGAACTAGGCTAACGCCAACATTTTCCATTGGTTATAAGCTCATAAGAAGCGGAAAGCTAAGAGTTAACTTTTTGTACAAGGATATTTACAGACTACCAACCTTTAACGATTTATATTACACATTGTCGGGCAATAATAGCTTACAGCCCGAAAAGGCAAAGCAGTTCAACCTTGGGCTAAGAGCTTACGGCGGATTTGGAATTGTTAGCTATGCATCGTTAAGCACAGATGTGTTTTACAATAAGGTAACCGATAAAATTGTTGCCGTTCCCACAAAGAACCTCTTTGTTTGGTCGATGCGAAATTTAGGAGTGGTTGATATTCGTGGTTTTGAACTTCAAGCGGAGATAGCAACGTTGCCCCTGTGGGGCAAATTTTTATTCAGCGCATCATCAAACTACACCTATCAAAGGGCTTTAGATGCGACAGATGTTAGCTCACCAACCTATAAGCATCAAATACCCTACGTTCCTGTTGAAACTTTTGCTACAAAATCAACCATTTCGTACAAAAAACTATCCATTGGCTATAATTTACTTTTCAATGGTTTTCGTTACGCTTTAGGTGAGAATATTACGGATAATTTGGTGCCATCGTGGTGGGTTAGCGACTTAACGGTGCTTTACAACAAAGAGATAAATAGCTACACACTTGGGGTAAAAGGTGAAATTACCAATCTTTTAAATAAGCAATACGAGGTAATTAAAAGTTTCCCGATGCCAGGCAGAGGCTTTAGCATAACTGTATCATTAACGCATTAGTGAAATGAAAAATTTACTTATTGGCTTTACTTTGCTTTTGTTCTTAGCTTCATCGTGTGTAAAGGAGCCAATAGAGCCGAATACCAAACCTTTAGCAAATATTGATACTTCATTAGTTACAATGGGTTTGTATGTGCTTAACGAAGGATTATTCAATTTGAATAATTCAACTCTAACCTGGTTTAGCTATGCAGATGAAGAATCGGTTACCGGTTTTTTTGAGCAACAAAATGGTCGATCACTCGGCGATACTGGGAACGACATAGCCATTTACGGCTCGAAAATGTACGTTGTAATCAACGTTTCAAGTCAGGTTGAAGTGGTTAATCCCCTCACTGGCAAGAGTATTAAGCAAATTCCGTTTTTCAATGGTGATAAGCCTCGGCAACCTCGCAGTATAGCTTTTCACGGGTCGAAGGCATTTGTTTGCTCTTTTGATGGAACGGTTGCAGTTATCGATACTGCTTCACTCGAAATTGAACAGCTAATTGAAGTGGGCCGAAATCCCGATGGTATTGCCGTATCGAACAATAAGGTTTACGTATCCAACTCGGGAGGTTTAGATGCACCAAACTATGACAATACGGTTTCTGTAATTGATATCGAAACAATGACCGAGGTTAAAAGAATTGATGTTGGTATGAATCCATACTCAATTGTACCCGATGGCTATGGTGATCTGTACGTTGTTTCAAGAGGTAATTATGGTGATGTTAAATCAAGCCTAAAGGTTATCGATAGCAACACCGATGAGGTAAAACATACCTTTCCAAATATTGAGGCGTTAAGCTTATCGGTAGAAGGCGATACTGCGTATGTTTACTATTACGATTATACTACAGGATCAGGCTCGCACATTATGCTAATTGACGTGAAAAATGAAGCTGTTTTAAGCACCAGTTTTATTGCCGATGGAACCACCATAACCACAGCCTTTGGTATTGCTGTTGATAGGGAAAACGGCGATGTTTTTATCTCCGATGCAAAGGGATTTGTAAACACCGGAGAGGTTGTTTGCTTCGACCAGTACGGTTATAAAAAGTATTCGTTTACTGCTGGGCTTAACCCAGGTAAAATGGTTTTTTTAACTAAAAGGGTTATTTCCAATACC
>CAZGQZ010000060.1:0-9795 GCA_964527985.1 uncultured Rikenellaceae bacterium
AGAAATATGCAATTGCATAACCAGTTCCGAAGATGAACATCATGGTAATAATGCCACCAGTTGACATAACAGCCATACCGCTTAGCGCTGCACCACTTGTACAACCCCTGCCTAGCTGAGCTCCAATACCAAACAGAACACCTCCCAACAGGGCAAATCCGAGACGGGTTCCGGCCTTTACCCTTGGCCCTCGCTCCACTTTAAACTTCATTCGGCCAGAAATAACGCCCGATAAAAGCCCACCAATCAGAACGCCAAGCACCTCGATGGATAGCCACGATTTTAGCGGATGAGCATCCCCTGCAAGGTTCGGCCCCCAAAAAGTCGATTCGGCTGCATGCTCTGGTGCAACGGCATTAACCGTAACTGTTGCCAAATCTTTAAAAGCACCGCTCGCCCCTAAGCCTCTACCTGCAATAAAAATTGCCATTAAAAGCACTAAACCAAGCAGCACCCCTGCTAAATACGAATTGATGTATTGGCTCTTTTGTTGTTCCATAGTATTGCTTTTTAATCAATTACAAAACGAGTAACACTAGCATCCGCCACGGGGCGAAACCGTAACCTCCTCAACTTCTTTTGTTTCGGCTTTTCCGCCACCCGATGATACGGGATAGTCAAAAATTTCGCTCTCGGTAAATGCGTTAGGTATACCTTGCTCAAGCATAAAACCGTTCATAAAGCTATTTGCTCCGTAGGTTAGCGTATAAGCCTCGTAGCCAATAAGCCGCAGATAGGCTGTTACAAACGAGCTATGCTGCCCCGTAAAACAGTACACTACAATTGGCTTATTAGTGGGGAGCGTATTCAGCTGCCCGGTTCTTTTAAGGGCTTTTTTGGGCTGATACCTTACCGCTTGGGGTATATGTCCCTTTAGGTAAAGGTTTTCGGGCCAGTAGTTTATAATGTAGAAGTTGTGCAAAGGATTAAAAAGAGTATCGGGAGTTACTGTAACTCCATTAAACCCATTGTTAAATAGTTGGTGTGCTCGTTCTCTAAGAATTGCGTAACCCGCTTGCTTTTGAGTTTCAACTTCAGGAAACTCACCAGGCTGGTTCATCATTTTCGGATCGGTCTCAAGAAGTTCTGAGTGGCTATTTGATGCCCTTGCTAGCCATTTCTTTTCGGCCGTTGGCTTATGCCATGCGCTGAAACCCCATTTTAGTGCATAAACATTATTGTAGCCTAATAATCGGAGTAATGATGTTGCATACGATGCTGTTTGTCCAGCATTGCAAACCATAACAATCTTGCTAAAAGCATTTGGGTTGATACTACCCTCAAAGTAGCTAAGCACTTCGGTAAATGCAACATTAACCGAGTTTGGTATATGTGCGGCACTAAACTCTTGAGGACTCCGCATATCAATTACAAGCACATTGCTATCAATCTCTTTGTAGAGTTGGTAAGCAGCAATCATAGCAGGTACTTGTGGGCTATTTATAAAGTCACCCGAACGTTCAATGTAGGTTACTAACGAATCGAAGGCAACCTTAGGGTCGAGTGGCTGTTGCTGGTTGGGTTTGCTATTGCCGCACGAAAATGCAAAAGCCATTAGTACAAGCAGAAAAATTGGCGCTATTCGTTTCATGCTATTCCTTTTTTTCATCATTAACAACGTTTTCCTCTTCATGTTCGTCATGCTCTAAATCTTCCCAACCAGTTATCATGGCCTTAATGGCCGATAAGGGTTTGTGACCAGTAGTTGTTAAGTAAACATGAGCAATAACGAAAGCCACAAGTGCAAAAGCCCCAATAGTATGAATTATTGCAATTAGCTTAAGATTAATAGCATCAACCGACTTAATCTCACCTCCCGATGGGTATTTGTAGTAGAGGTACAAAAAGCCCGTAACTATTTGTACCGGTATTGCAAATATTTTTAATCCAAGGTATACAAGCCTTTGCAATGGATTAAACTTGTTGTAAACCGATTTTTTGGTAGGGTGAGGTGCTCCCCTAAAAATACCTGTAATGTAGTAATCAATTTGTGCCTTAATAAACTTTGAAGTTGGAATGTACTGCCGCCACTCACCCGTTGTAAAGTGCCAAAAAATGGCAAAAATTATTAGCACAACTAATGCCCAAAGGGCAATATTATGCCATTTTACAGCAGCTTCAAACCCCATTAGGTTAAACGAACCATGGATTTCGAACCCTGTAATCGCTAAAAAAAGTATTAGAAAAGCTTGGCTCCAGTGCCAAAACCGCTCAAACACTTTGTAAACATAGGTTTCTTTAGCCATACCAAATTGTTGTTATATTTTAACTGCTCTTTACCTTCCGTTTTTTGCTACTTACAATACGTAGGCTTCCGTGAACCAAAACACCGCCTAGAGTACCAAGTACCATTAGGATGCCTATAAGGTCGATTTTTGCGTTTCTATCGCGACCAGGCATATAAAAATCGGTAAGTGATGCTAATCGGGAATTCTGGCGCGAGTGACAATCGACACACGATAGAGAATTCTCCTTAGGTGATACCATGTGCGAAATTGGAAGATACATTTCCGTTTCAACAAATTCCCACTCGCCGCTCCACGGCAATCCGGCAATCTTCATGCCCTCGGTTAGCGATGTCTCCCAATTAAAATCGACCCAAAGCCCACCTTTGCCCGGTTCTTTATCCCACAGTTTGGCCTTTAGCACCCGTCTGTAATGAGGGTCGAAGGGTTGCTTTCCGCGGTGTATCTTAACAGGCCAAATTTGAGCCTTTGGATCAAAATACTCGCCATACAGCGTATTAATTTTAACTGGAAATTCGGTAATGGTATCGCTAACCAGCATATGATCGGCCTGTCCGTTAAACCAAACGTACTCGGGTTCAACATCTTTTGCCCAATACGCCGTTCCTTTTATCGATTGGTACGAAATAGTTCCCGTTGAGTCCATCATTTGGTAGGGCTCACCATCCTGAAGGTCGCATGCTGTTGACCAGTCCCAGTACATTTTTGTTGGGTTAACCTTTGCATAGGTTGGAATATGACAGGTTTGGCAGGCCACTTTTACGGTATGCTCGTTAAGCTTACTTTGCGCATGAGGGGCTGCACCATGGCACTCGGTACATGTTGCCCTATTATAATCGTTTGAGGCTGTTCCATAATAGCGGCCATTCATTACATGATTTTGGGTTTTATGGCAATCAACACAGCTCATGTCCATTCCCTCTTTTGCCATATGAACATCCACGTTTCGGTTTGTATTGAGCAAGGCCTCTTCGAGATGTCCGTGCTTAATATTGTTCCCCCCAGCGCTGTAAAAGTGGCAATAACCACAATTGTACTTTGTTGGTTTGCCTACGTTGGCTGTAATGTGCTTATAATCGGGGGCAAAAGGCCCGGTTGTTGGCGGATAGCCAGCCCCACCGCTTGCTTTCTCGTACGTTTGGGTGTTATCGTGGCAAATTAGGCAATCCATGTTTCGCTGTTGAGAAAAATCGAAGGAATCGTCCTCCCAGCCATATCCAGCGTGGCACTTATTGCAAGTTGCTTCGCTCCCCCCAATACCCGTACAAAAATTGTTTACCAGATTTTTTTTGCCAAGGTAAACCACACCTCTACCCTCAATGTAAGCCTCACGCTCCCAAAGCCAGTGGTGATTTGTTAGTAGCTCTTCCCCACGCTTGGTATGACACGAGAGGCAGGCTTCAGTTACCTCTTGCGGTTGTTTAAAATCTTTTTGCAACTCGGCAAACTGGCTATGGTCAACAGCCACTAGGGGCTTGTTGTTAACCTCGTGCTTAAGCGCTTCGAGCACTTCGGGGTTCATTTGTTTAGGCTTATCGAGTAGGGCAATAGCGAGGAAAACTTGTGGAACAAGTACTATGGCCACGAAAGGAATTAGCTTTTTTTTCATCAGTTAATGTTTTGTTGCAAACTAAAACTGCATTTAGCAGAGATGAACTAGCTGTTAATGAAATAGAATGTGGCTAATGCTGTTGAAACGAAACTTCCGAATATCTACGAAAAAAACCGAAAGCACAAGCAACCAATACAAATATATCGAAATATATATATGTAATGTTTCGTAATACGGTAAAACTTTGAAAGAAGAAAGAAATTTAGAAAGATTTTAAATATTGATAGTTTTATGTATCAATAATTTATCACTTGAATATACAATTATTCGGTGCCAAAGCGTATTCGCTTTGCTAGCTTCGATGCAAATACGAAATCGTTCAGCTCCTTGTTGTCGCTCTGGAGTATATCCTCCTTGGTTCCCTCCCACCATTTTTGGCCTTTGTAAATAAAGATAATCTTATCGCCAATACCCATAACGGAGTTCATATCGTGCGTATTTACAATGGTGGTAATGTCGTACTCCTCGGTAATTTCTTTAATAAGCTCATCAATTACAATTGACGTTTTGGGGTCGAGTCCCGAGTTTGGCTCATCGCAAAAGAGGTATCGAGGGTTAAGGGCTATGGCACGTGCAATGGCTACTCGTTTCTTCATACCACCGCTAAGTTCGGATGGAAAAAGGCTGTTGGAGTCGTCCATGTTAACCCTGTGCAGGCAAAAATTTACCCTTTCGAGCTTTTCGTCAAACGATTTGTTTGTGAACATATCGAGCGGATACATCACGTTCTCCTGCACTGTTGCCGAATCGAAGAGGGCCGAACCCTGAAACAGCATACCAACTTCGCGCCGAAGAAGTTTTTTCTCGTTAAACGAAAGCTTATTAAAGAGCGTATCGTTATAAAAAATTTCACCTTCGTCAACCTCATGCAACCCAACTATCGATTTCATTAAAACCGTTTTACCCGATCCGCTTTGTCCGATTATCAGGTTTGTTTTACCCTTCTCAAAAACAGCGCTAATACCTTTAAGAACGGTTGTTTCGGCAAATCTTTTTGTTATGTTCTCAATTCGTATCATGATAACAGCAGCTGGGTAAGAATAAGGTTAAACAGGAGAACCACGACACTACTATACACTACCGCTTTGGTACTTGAGCTGCCCACCTCGAGCGAACCACCGCTAACCGTATAACCGTAAAACGAGGAAATTGAAGTAATTATAAAGGCAAAAACCACCGTTTTTATTACAGCATAGGTTATGTAGTAAGGAATAAAAACGTACAAAATTCCCTCGAGGTACTGTTGAGTTGTAATTACCCCGGTAAAGCTACCAACGGCCCAGCCTCCAGCAATTCCAACAAAAATGCTCATAATGCATAGAAATGGGTTAAACACCATGGCCGCTACCACCTTTGGAAGAACTAGGTAGCTGGCAGAGTTAACCCCCATAATTTCGAGAGCATCAATTTGCTCGGTAACGCGCATTGTACCAATTTCGGAGGCAATATTACTGCCAACCTTACCAGCAAGAATTAGCGCCACAATTGTTGATGAGAACTCGAGCAGAATGCTATCGCGAGCAGCAACGCCAATCAGGTAGTTTGGTAAAAGGGGATTCTCAGTATTATATGCTGTTTGAATGGTAATAACCGCACCCATAAACGCCGAAATAATGGCAATAATACCAATTGAGTTAAGCCCAAGCTTTTCAATTTCCTTAACCGTTTCGCGGTAAAAAATCCACCACTTTTCGGGCTTTGTAATTACTTTGCCCAAAAAAAGTATGTACTCACCAATTGTATGAAATAGTCGAATTAGCATGACAGTTCAAAAGTAATAAATTTTGAAGTATACCGGAGATCTTTCAAAACTTTGTTGCGCTAGCATCAGTGTTTCTTCCAAAAAAATCTAACAATGCTAGTTCTTACTCAAAACAGTTTGTAGTTAGACATAAATTGCTTTGCTTTGCTAGCACATATCTTTATTCGCTTTTTAAACTGCAAAACGCAACACTATGAATACGCTAAAAAAAATAGGCTTAACCGTTGCTATAATAAGCGCAAGCCTTATGCTTTGGGGGCAAAACATACAACCAAAGCAAAGCGAGCCTAGCCAAATAACCGACAAGCAAATCTCGCTATTTGTTAACGCGCTAGTAGCTGTTATGCCAATTCAGCAACGGGCCGAAAACGATAAGGTTAAGGCTGTGGAAAGTAACGGGCTTACCATTGACGAGTTTAATAAATTATCCCAAAAATTTAGGGCCAAAGGCAAAGAAGGCTCAATTGATGAAAACACGCTGAAAACCTTTGAGCGCATTGCAAAAGAAATTCAGATTATTAAGCAAACAGCACAGATTGAAACTACAAGAGCCATTACAAAAGCAGGCCTTACAACCGAAGAGTATCTTGAGATAATTACAGCATACAATACGGATACTGAAGTTAAAACGAAGGTAGATAGGCTGTTGAAAGAGCAATAGTTTAGAAAACTAGTAATATTTCAGCAATTGCTTTATTCAATTTTTCGAATACCAATCTCAATACTGATTTGCTATATAACAAAGGGGGCTTTCTTGAGAAAGCCCCCTTTAATTTCTAAAATATCAACTATTCGCTCAAGGTATTGCTGTTATTTTTTCTCTATTGCCCAAAACTATTGGGAACATGGTATTGAGATCCTGTTTCTGGAACTTTCCAAACCGTAATTTCAATAGGTGTAACAGGTAAGCTAACGCAACCAGTTGTTGTGTTTGTTAGTATGGCTGTGTAGGTGTAAACTGTTGACGTACTGGCTCCAGAGATCCAAGGCAAACTATTTGTTTGATAAATAAATGGATTCCCTGGAATATCGCTTTGGTCATACAAAGTTTCAGTTACTCCATCCCTTATAATATCTAACGTAAAATCATCAGCAGCAATATCATGCTCTATGTCAATATCTGCTCTATTGCCATCGCAAATATTGTCAGTTACATCCACCTGAAATGTAATAAGCTGTGGCAATGGATTAACCGTTACCCCTAGTTCTAGAGGATTGCTATCGCCGCAACCATTTGTTGTGTAGACACTAAGCATACCTGAAGTTGCGTTGTTTCCAAAAGTTATTTCGATTTGATTTCCTGAGCCAACAATTGTGTAATCAGTTCCGGAATAGCTCCACGTGTATGTGTGCCCAGCAAAATTCTCTACAGAATATGCCACATCAGCAGTTCCTTGACAAATCTCATCTTGATAGAGGATAAAAGCCAAAGGCTCCTCTGGAAGTAAAGGGAATGATATTTCAACATCATCGAATGATTCACAGCCACCATTAGAAACTGTCCATCGCAATGTATAGGTTGAGCCATTTGTTCCATAAAACTCTGTGGTAGGGTCGGTAGGATCGTCAAAGGAACCACCCGTTCCGCTAACAATAGTCCACTGCCCTGATCCAACTAAAGGAGTATTCCCTTCAAGAAGAGTGGACGTTGCACCGCAATGCGATTGATCGGCACCTGCATCGGCATCTGTTGGCAGCTCGTACGTTGTTACGATAGTAGGATCGACTACTCCGGTAGTTGAACTGCCTGGATTATTATACGTAAAACTAATCAACTGGTAAGTAGCACCGCCCGCATCGGTAGGCAAAAAGTAGGGTACATCTGCTGATGTAATTGTAACTGGAGGCTGAATTACACCGTCCTTCTCAAACTCTATTATGTAATCAAACGAAAGATCGGCTCCTGTAAATTCCATAGGTATGCCATCCTCGCCACAAACAGGGCCCGAAGGATTGAACCTTGCACGTGGTTTGGTAACATTAATACACGCAGTTGTAAAGTCGCTGGTTCCGCTTGCTGGTATAATAATTTCCGATAATGTAGTAACCGTTCCGTTGCTAGTGTTTCCGGTTTGGTTAGAACTAATCTCTTCCCACTCTGATGTTCCTGTATTGAAACCAGCAACCCGCATATCGCTTAGGCCATTTTGGGTCATTAGCGGTGTTAGGTCGCTTTGGGGGTCCCAATTTAAGCCAACCTTGGCCTTATCCCCGTCATTTGCGCTAACGGTCCAGTACTCTTTGGAGTTTACATAGGTTAACGGATTCGCAAAATCGGTGTATGTTGGGTTAGGCGTAAAAAATTCTGCAGTCCAAGCAATAGTGCCAACTCTAATTGAAGAAAGTGTTAACTTATTTCCAACTACATCGCCTTTACCAATAGGGAAAAGAAAATCATCTCCTTGGTTAATGTTTTTAGTTAACGGCCCATCCACATATGATGTAGCACTCCCTCCATCGGGAAATACGCTATTTATATTTGTATTGGTTATGGTTACCGTATTTGTTGAAGATGTGCTAATAACTCCTTGTGTAAGATATAAATTACCTGCAACCTCAATGGCTCCTGCATTGCCAATGGTTAACCCATCGGGGTTATTAATCTCAAAATGATAAAAAGTGTTTACACTGGTAAAATCACCGGTAGGTCCCCCAACTAATTGAGGTGCGTTGCCAGCAAATACAACTTTTGCATTATTGCCAGACCCTGCGAGGAACGTTCCAGCGTTTCGCTCCATGGTTCCTTGAATGGTGAGCGTACGATTATTCACGCTATTATCTAAATCAGGACCATTAATCAAAAGCTGTTTACATATTGTAAGATTCTTGCTAGGTAAAACCCTAGTTCCTGTTCCAGTAAAATGCAGGTTTGGCACCGAATTGTAAAGATCGGCTATTATTGTATAGGTGCCTGTTCCGCCATATTCTAGGGTACCATCACCAGCACAATCGAGGAAATCGGTATATCGACCAGCGGGCATTGTGCCACTTTCCAAATAGAGGGTGCCGTTACCGCTTAATATACCTAGGTTATGCCCGTAATTAATTGCATTTAATCTTCCTTCAATATAAATCCTGTAGGTAAAAGCAAAGTTCTGGTCAAGGGTAACCTCATCCTCCTCTCTAATTGTAACAATAAAACCGTTAGGGCCACCAGTGAGTACATAAGGGTCTCCTCCTGTTTGTGTCCAAATGCTAGAGTTACTCCAAATACCATCCTGATTTGATGTGAATTGCGGTATATCGTCAGGGAAGGCATCGTCTTCGCCTGCAGTGTATTCTCCCGTTAAATCGCTCTCGTTGGTATAGTTAAATGTAATAATGTTGTTGTTTTCATCTACCAATTCTGTGCCTCCTTTACTCCAGCTTGTGCCTCCAATGGTTCTAACTGCCCAGAAATTTGCATCGTCGGTTGTTGCAGGTACATCGCCCTGATTATAATGTAATTCGATGTTGCCCGTTACACCTGACACGCCACTATTCTCTACCTCCCAATAGTACTCAAGCACTCTATCGGGATCAATAACCCCAGGATGTGCACTATTAATATTGTTTACCCTAATATATCCAACGGCATCGTTATTAGAGTAGGTGAAAACTGCTGGTGTATATTTTCCCCCCGTGCCGGTTGGGTAAGTAAAGGTTATTTCAGGTCCGCTGTAAATTGAAAAGTATTTACGTATTCCCACGTCACTGATAACACCATCTGATTCAATCATCTTTTTAGCACT
Organism: uncultured Rikenellaceae bacterium; assembly: GCA_964527985.1. Classification (GTDB taxonomy): domain Bacteria; phylum Bacteroidota; class Bacteroidia; order Bacteroidales; family Tenuifilaceae; genus Perlabentimonas. The sequence goes on from CAZGQZ010000060.1 coordinate 9,352, forward strand.
AAAGGGAGCGCCTGTAATATCGCTATTTTGACCTAATGTAAGCAGATAGCGGTTTATGTTGAATACACCTTGGGTTAGGTTCAAGTTTTTAGTAAGCGTTATGTCGTTTAGTAAGCGTGCACCCTGCTCATTATTAAGGCTAAGCGTGCTAAATGTGCCTGTTCCGCTAATCTCCTGTTCTTGGGTACCTAATAAAATCACCCCAGTAGCATTATCGGTATAGCTAGCGTTGTTGATAAAATTCTCCGATAGGTTAACATAGTAATCGGACAAAATCAGCTGACCTCTACTAAGCGTTAAATCACCTTCTACATCAATATCTCTTGATAGGTTAACCCTTGTAATGGGGTTTATTATCAGGTTATGAAAGGAGGTGCTCGATGTACCCAAAATACCCTGTACTCCTCCATTAAAAGTAGTGGTATTCTGATAATGGTTGTAGGT
>CAZGQZ010000060.1:9895-11940 GCA_964527985.1 uncultured Rikenellaceae bacterium
ATGGTAGAGTAACCACCACCCGAGTAAACAATATCGTTATTATTATTTGGTGCAGCAATAGGCCCAACGTAAACATTACCTGCTGTTACAGTTAGCTTACCATCAAGGGAAACATCGTTATTATTATTGTTCGCATTGGCAATTAGGATGTTTCTACTTCCTGAATTATTGGGATAATCAATATACAGCCCTGCTGTTTCGGGTATGGTAAATGGTGTATTGGTTGAGATGGTAAAGTTGGTACTTGGGTTCTCACGTCTGTAAACCAACGTTCCATTTTGTAATGTTAGCCAATTATCTGTTGGGGTTGTAAGTGTGCCACCAATATCAATAATTAGGGAATCGGATTGTGATGTTCCTTTGTTTACCGTTACTTTGTTAAATACTGTTTCAGGTGATCCGCCCGTGTTGGTTATTGAAGCCGAATTACTACCAAAAAAGGTAACATCGCAGTAATAATTTAATCCAAAAGTAGCACCCCCTAGAGTTGAGGTGTTAATTAAATCCACAGCAAATCCACCGCCAGAATTAGAGTTGTTTACTAAGCTACCACCAATAGCCAAAGTGTTAGGCTGAGGCAATGCAGCAATATTTAAGTAGCCAGCCAATGGAGCATTAGCATATATTCGTCCACTCTCCGCCACGGTAATATCCCCATCGACAATTAAATGCTGAGGTTCTATATCATCCATGTAGATTAACGTTCCGTTGTTCACATACAAATCGCCTTTAATATGAACGGTTTTCTCAACGGTTATATAGCTATTATCGTTGTATGGAGCAACGTTAGTACTCCAACTTAAAGCAATCCATGCATTACTATTGTCGCCCGTACATGTTAAGTCGCCATGAATTGTTAGATAATCAATATTTGGAAGGACTAAGTTATCTCCTCCTCTGGCAGTTAGAATTAGATTTCCGTATGAATTAACCGTTGAGGGTAAAATATACAACGCTCCTGCTGTACCGTCAATATCGTAAAACTCTGTTGTACCTCCAGAAACATTAAAATCTGTAAAATCGCCCGAAGGGAAAGTAAAAAACTGCGGCTGATCTACTGCCGGAGCTACAGGTGTAGTAACTCTAAACAGGCCATTACCATTACTATGGTTAAGTACCATGCCAAAATCACCACCAGTGTATGTATAAATGTCAAGCACACCACCTGTTTCAATTTGCAATATTGCACAGCTCTCATCTGCATCAAGTTCAACAGTATGTCCGTTGCCAATAATTACAATGTCACCCGCTCCTGGGGGTGATGCCGGAGGATCATCAGTAGCGTGGTTGGTTAATGACCAAGTTGTGACATTACTCCATAAACCTGAGTTTCGGCTATAAAATGTTGTTGGAGTGCCAAAGGGGCTATCGGGATTGTTATCACCTGCAGTAAAATCGCCATCAATAAAATCGGTATCAGTAAGGAATAAACCTGCATCTGTACCAATTATATTGGTTGCATCGTCAACATCGGTGGCATTACCGTTGCTCCAACTGCTGGTTGATATATCAAATCGGGCAGCAACATACTCATCCTCGGTAATATCAATATCGGTTGCCACATCGTTTTGGCTGTAGGAAAAACGATGAGTTACCGTTGCGCTGCCCAAATCGAATCCGCTGGATTTTACTCGCCAGAAATATGAAAGGGACCTATTCTTGTCGGTTGTAGCAGGATGCTCATAACCCACGGGTATTAGCGAAATATCACCATAGCTATTGGCTGTACCACTAATGATTACCGTTGCTGGTGTATACTCGTATGCGGCATGACTGGTTGATGCACCACCTATGGGAAAAGTAAAAGAAGAGTTGCCCGATGAGAATGCCCGGGTAACACCCGCATTACCAGCTTCGCCCGAAGTGATGATGTACCTGTTTGCATTGCTCCCTATAATACTCGCATCCGTATCGAACTTTAAATTATGGGATTTTATATTAAGAAGATTATCTTGCGAAAAAGTAAGCTCTCCATTAATTGCAATATTTGCAGCAAGGCTAACGGGAGCATCAGCCGCATTTGTATTGTTCAGCTCCAAATTATT
>CAZGQZ010000061.1:0-11781 GCA_964527985.1 uncultured Rikenellaceae bacterium
GAGCAAAGGATGAACAATGCGAAAGGCGATGAGCAAATATCGTTAATGATAGAACTAGGCAATGCATTGCTAACAAGCGACACCGAAAAGGCACTCGAACTTGGGTTAAAGGCTGCGTTTTTGGCAAAACGCTCAGAGAATCAATTGCAGGAAGGGAACGCAATACTACTTATGGCACAGGCCAGCCTGGCAGCAAACGAGCACGAAAATGCCATTCGTTATTTTAATAGGGCTTTAAATTTATTTGAGAAGATTAATCAGCGGCAGCTTCATGCAAATGCGCTTATTGGTATAGCCGAAGTTTACAGTAGTGAGCTAAACTACAACCTTGCTAAAAAATACCTAAAAGATGCACTTGCACTTGCACGAAAGTTAAGTAACAATCCGCTTCAAATAAGTATCCACCGAAAACTAGGCGAAATTGCCATAGTACAAAATAGCTTAGCTAATGCTTATGAAGAGTTCACTAGTTTACTTGGGCTATTGAATCAGAGTGGTACTCTTTCGGAATCGCAATTGAAGGTAAAAGCTAACGCCCACCGACAAATTGGAAATATCTACAGAAACGAAGGTAACTTTGATAAAAGCATACAATCGTACCAAAAAGCATCGGCTATTGAACAAACTTTGGGCAATAAGGATAACGAAATGGCCGATAGGCAAAATATTGCCTACGCATATTACCTTAAGGAGTATTTAGATAGTGCTTTTGTTTATTACAACCAGGTTTTAGCATATTACCAGTTACAAAAGGATTCGGCTTCAACCATTCCTGTTCTAATTGGTATTGGCGATGTTTTTTTTGAAAGAGGTCAATACCGACAAGCTGTGGCCAGCTATAATCGGAGTTTTGAAACTGCTGTTGCCAAAAATAGGGTTAAGGAACAAGTAACCTCTTTAGTAAATATCTCCAGATGTTTTAATGCCTTTGGCGATTTCCCTTCATCGCAGCAGTACCTCTCACAAGCATTGGCCATAGCAAAGCGCGAAAACTTAACCAATTCATCTGCCGATATCTATCGGTACCTCTCGGAATTGAATGAGATGGAAGGGAAACACGCACAAGCCTTAGACTACTACAAACTTTGGGCAGAGATGCGCGATTCAATATATAGCGAGGAAAGCGGACAGAAGATGGCTCGAATGCAAATTCTTTATGAGATATCGCAGAAGGAGCGCGAAAACGAAATTTTAAAACAGAATAACGAAATTCAAGAGCTGCAGCTGTCAAAAACGCGCTATCAGCGAATGGTTTTTATTGTGCTGGCGCTTTTTCTTTTTGCCATCCTAATTCTTTTCGGTTTCTTTTTCCGATCGAAGCAGAAAGATTTTCAAAAGCAGAAGGAAACAGAGCTACGCATTACCGAGATGAATAAGAGCCTTGAGCGCCGAATGATATCGGAGATAAAGAAGCAAGAAAAACAGCAGCTACTATTGGCTCAAAAATCGAAGCTCGAATCGTTAGGAACTTTGGCTGCTGGTATTGCCCATGAAATAAACCAACCTCTTGGCGGAATTTCCATGGGGCTCGATAATATCCTGCTTAAGCTATCGGAGCAAAATCTGTCGGACCATTACCTTAAGGAGAAGGTAAATCTCATGTTCGAAAACGTTGATCGTATTAAAAAGATAATTGACCACACGCGTACCTTCTCTCGTTCGCACAAACCAGCATCGTTCGAGCGGGTTGATGTTAACGAGGTTATCAATAGTGCCCTTATTATGGTTAGCGCTCAGTTCGAGAACCACAACATCCAGCTAAACCTTAACTTGTCAAGTTCAATCGATCAGGTGGTTGCCGATAAGTTTAAACTCGAACAGGTTATTCTTAACCTTTTGAGCAATGCAAAGCATGCCGTTGATGAAAGAGAAAAAACCGAGGAGAACACAGCTAATTATAAAAAGCTGATAGAGGTTACAACTTGGGAAAATGATGAGTTTGTTTACCTCTCGGTATTCGACAATGGGCATGGAATTAAGAAAAAGGACTTGGAGAAAATTTTCGACCCATTTTATACCACAAAAAAACAGGACAAAGGAACTGGTTTGGGGCTCTCAATTTCGTATGGTTTTATTAAGGACATTCTAGGTGACATTAGCGTTGAGAGTGAAGAGGGAGTGTACACAAAATTTCAGGTAAATATTCCAAAATCGTAATTTATATGGAGCAGCTTAGCATTCTTATTCTTGATGATGAAAAAGTTTTTAGGGACGAAATTCGTGAGTTTCTCGAGAACGATTCGTTTACGGTTTACTCCGCTGCATTGCCTTCCGAGGCATTTGCCATACTTCAGGATAATGATGTTGACATACTGATACTCGATTTGCGCCTCCCCGAAATGGATGGCTTTGCTGTGCTCGAAAAGGTTAAGAAATTGTACCCACACATTGAAGTTATAATGATAACTGGGCATGGCGATATGGATGCCGTAATTCAGGCCATGCGAATGGGTGCGGTTGAGTTTTTTCCAAAACCATTCCGTTTGCTCGACATGAAAGCCGCCATTAAGCGTACCCGAAGGTTCATCGATTTAAGCCATAAGCTAAAGGAGGTGAACCAATCGTATCAGCTCATTTCAAAGGATTTGCGCGATAATGTGGGCTACGAGATGGTAGGCAAAAGCAAAGCAGTTCAGCAGGTTATCGACCTTATGCGGAAGGTTGCTAGCGTTGAGAACACTTCGGTTTTCATTACAGGCGAAAGCGGAACGGGTAAGGAGCTTATTGCACGAGGAATTCATTACCTAAGCAAAAGGAGCAACAGCTATTTTCATGCTGTTAACTGTTCGGCAATTCCAGAGTCGCTTTTCGAAAGTGAATTCTTTGGGCATAAAAAGGGTGCTTTTACAGGTGCCGATGAGGAGAAGGCTGGTTGGTTCGAAATAGCCAATGGAGGAACGCTTTTTCTGGATGAGATTGTTGATATGCACCCGGCACTTCAGAGTAAACTTTTGCGGGTACTTGAGGATAGAAAGGTGCGCCGCTTGGGCGCAACAAGCGACATTCCGGTTGATGTTAGGATAATTGCTGCAACAAATCAGAACGTACAGGAATTTTTAGATGAGAATAAGTTCCGAAACGATCTGTTTTTTAGGCTAAACTCTTTTGAAATTAATATACCTCCTTTGCGCGATAGGCCCGAGGATATTCCCGTATTGCTAAACTACTACACGCATACGCTAAGCAAAAAGCTTAACAAAAAGGTTAGCGGAATTGATAATAAGGTTTTGGTAGCTGCGCTATCGTATCCTTTTCCTGGTAATGTTAGGGAGCTGCGCAACATGGTTGAGCGTGCAATAATTCTTGCCGATGGAGATAAGCTAACCGTTAACGAATTTGCCTTTGCTGGTTTAAAAGATTTACCCACTGATAATATTGAGGTTAGCTTTGAGGAAACTTTCGATTTGGATGAGATTGAGAAGCGTACCATTATTAAAGCACTTGAACGTGCCGACAATAAGAAAACCGAGGCAGCTCAACTGCTCAATATCACCCGACAATCGCTCGATAGGCGATTGGAGAAATATGGTATTTCGCTAGATTAGCTCAGCAAGTAATTCGTTGTATAAATTGTAGTTGGTGTCATCAAAACAAGCAAATATGACCTGTTTTGGATAGCTGTTTTGTGATAGGAAATCGGACACCGTATTAATTGCAATACGGGCGGCCATTCGCTTTGGGAAACGGTAAACACCTGTGCTAATACTTGGGAATGCGATAGTTTTTAGTTTATTCGTACTGGCTAGGGTTAGGCTATTTTTGTAGGCATTCCGAAGTAATTCAGGTTCGCCCTTTGTACCATCGCGCCAAATTGGGCCAACAGTGTGTATAACATACTTGGCCTTAAGGTTATACCCCTTGGTAATTTTGGCTTCGCCAACTAGGCATCCGCCCAGCGTTTTACACTCATCGAGAAGCTGAGACCCAGCAGCAGTATGAATAGCCCCATCAACACCACCGCCTCCCAAAAGCGAAGAGTTGGCTGCGTTAACAATAGCATCAACCTCAAGGGTTGTAATGTCGCCAAGGAGAAGGTTAATTCTTTTTTGTATACCCATTTCCTTTGCTGGTTTGTAAAACATTTTACCTAATTGATGCTCCTAGCTCTTTGCCAAATGCATTTATTAGGCTCTGCATAGTTTTATCTATTTGCTTATCGTTAAGCGTTTTGTTCTCATCTTGCAGCGTAAAAGAAACTGCGTACGATTTTTTCTCTTCGTCAATATTTTTCCCCTCGTAAACATCAAACAGGTTGATGCTTTTAATAAGCTTTCGCTCAGTTTTTTGGGCAATAGCTTTTATTTCAGCAAAGGTAGTTTTCTTGTCAATAAGTAGCGCTAAATCTCGGCGCACCTCAGGATATTTTGGAATTTCGGTAAACTGAACTTTTTTGGCTTTGGCTAAATGGAAGGTATTATCCCAATTTACCTCGGCAAAGTAAACTTCTTGCTTAATCTCAAACGCTTTTGCAATTTTGGATGATACTTTACCTACATGAGCAATTACCTTTCCGTTTGTTTGGTAGGCAATGCCATAGTCGAAAATGTCGTTTGGTACATCGTCGGTAACCTCCAAATCGGCATGTATTCCAATTCGTTCAAATACCTTCTCAAGCAATCCTTTAATGTGAAAAAACGAAGTTGTTGCTTGCTTCTTTATCCAGCTCTCATCGCTATCGAGACCAGTTTCCCAAATGGCCAGCTTAAAAATTTCGGTATAGGCTTTAAGCGGCTTTTCCTTGTTGCTCTTTTCTTTGTTGAAATAGTAGCAATTACCCCACTCGTAGAGTTTTAGGTTTGGCTTTTTTCGGTTTATGTTGTATATAATCGACTCAAGGCCACCAAAAAGTAAAGTTTGGCGCATACCATTTAAATCGGTACTTAGCGGGTTGATTATTTCAGCTACATTATCAACAGGATATGTTGTTAGCGTATCGTAGTAGGCCTTGCGTGTAAGCGAGTTACACATAATTTCGTTCATGCCATTGGCCGAAAGCGTATCGGAGATAAGGTGTATGGTTTTGTGTCGGTCGGGCCGATTGGTATATGCAAGCGATCCTTCAACCTTGTCGCTAATTTCTATGTTGTTGTAGCCGTAAATCCGAAGTATTTCCTCAACAACATCAGCCTGACGTTGAACATCAACTCTGTATGGAGGAATTTTCAGTGAGAGCTCATCGTTATTGTTACTCACAACAAGAATATCGAGTCCCTCAAGGATTTTCATAACGGTTTGCTTATCGATATCCTTACCAATTAGCCTATTTACATAGTTTAAATTGAGGTTAACCGTATAGTCGGCAATAGCATTTGGGTAAACATCAACAATATCCGATGAAATTTCGCCTCCGGCAATTTCCTTAATAAGCATTGCAGCACGCTTTAGCGCCCAAATGGTTATGTTGGGGTCGGCTCCTCTTTCGAAACGGAACGATGCATCGGTGCTAAGCCCATGCCTTTTAGCCGTTTTTCTTATCCAAACAGGATTAAAGTAGGCGCTTTCAAGAAAAATGTTCTTGGTTGTTTCGGTAACTCCCGATTCGGCTCCGCCAAAAACGCCAGCAATGCACATACCTTTTTTTGCATTGCAAATCATGAGATCTTCGGCGCCTAGCTTGCGTTCAATGCCATCGAGGGTAGTGAAGCTGGTTTCGTTGGGCAGGGTTTTAATAATTACTTTTTTGCCTTCAATTCTATCAGCATCAAAGGCATGAAGTGGTTGACCCACCTCGTGTAGCACATAGTTGGTAATATCAACCACATTGTTAATGGGCGTAAGCCCAATGGCGCGTAGCCTATTTTGCAGCCAGTCGGGCGATGCAGTAACCGTTACGTTAGCTATGGTTATGCCCGAGTACCGAGAGCAAGCTTCGCTATTCTCAACCTCAACGGGAATTGGTAGGTTTCGGTTATCGATAATGAAGCCATCTACATCTGGCAAAACGGCTTTAGTGGGCGATGTAAGATTAAGGTATGCAGCCAAATCGCGGGCAACACCAAAGTGCGAGGCGGCATCTATCCGGTTTGGCGTAAGGCCAATTTCGAACTGGTAATCATCAGTAATGTTGAAATGCTTGGCAGCAGGGGTGCCAATTTTAACATCAGCAGGAAGCACAATGATACCGTCGTGTGAGGAGCCTAGCCCAAGCTCATCTTCGGCGCATATCATGCCTTCGGATAGCTGGCCTCTAAGCTTGGTTTTTTTTATGGTTACCTCCTGATCGTTAAAGTACAGCTTGCTTCCAATGGTAGCCACAAGAACTTTTTGACCAGCAGCAACGTTTGGTGCACCGCATACAATGCTAAGTAAGTTTTCCTCACCAACATCAACGGTAGTTACGCTAAGTTTATCGGCATCGGGATGTTTTTCGCAGGTTTTAACTTCGCCAATTACTATGCCTTTTAGGCCGCCTTTTATGGTTTCAATCTTTTCGAGTGCTTCAACTTCAAGCCCAATATTTGTGAGTATTTCCGATAGTTCTTCAGGGGTTTGGCTTACGCTTAGGTACTGTTTTAGCCAGCTGTACGATATTTTCATTGAATAATAATATTATTTCTGTTTGGATATTTTTAGCTGTTTGCAAAAATAGCGAAAAATGAGAGTATCTGCCTAATTTTTAGCAGGAACTTATTCTGAAAAATAGCCTAAGCGGGGAAGCTCTGAAAACTTTTTTCGCCTAAACAGAAAGAATTGAAGTATAATGCTTGTTGGGTAAAGCTTTAGCTTGGGATGCTTAAACATGCGGCGCTTTTTTATCATGCTAAAGCATTTGCGAAAAAAGTAGTAGTGGGCTTTAAATACCGACCATGTGAACTTTGGTTTACCCGTAAGCAGATAGCCCATTGCCGCTGCATAGTCGAGAAGAAATCGAATTAGCATTACAGGAATAAGCGATGGTCTCGACAAATTTTTTAGCAGCATTAGCAAGTTGTTCCTATGGTTAAAGTAAACCTTTCGGGGGTTATTTGTGGCTAGTGTACCGCCTCCAACATGAAGAACGCTTGACTGAGGTATGCACCATACCGATTTTCCGCTACGCTTAAATCGCCAGCAAAGATCAATTTCTTCCATGTGGGCAAAAAAATCTTCATCGAAAGCACCAACGCTCCAGAAGTCAGCTGATCGAACCATCATGCAAGCACCAGTGGCCCAGAATATTTCCTTCTCAGCATTGTATTGCTCATTATCTTCTTCAATAACGTTTAGCATTCGTCCTCGGCAGAATGGGTAACCTAAAAAATCGATATAGCCACCAGCAGCTCCAGCATACTCAAATAAGCTTGGGTTGGCGTAGCAATTTAGCTTAGGCATGCATGCTGCTGCTTTTGTGTTCAGTTCCATGAAATGGGCTAATGGGGCTAGCCAGCCTTGAGAAACCTCAACATCGGAGTTGAGTACAACGTAGTAATCGCTATCAACTTGCTTTAGGGCTCTATTGTAGCCGCCTGTAAATCCGTAGTTTTGATCGAAACGTATTAGCCGAATGCTTTTGCTTAAGCTTTGGAGCCATTCAACGGAGCCGTCGGTTGAGCCATTGTCGGCAACTATAACCTCAACAGCAAAATCATCAACTTTTGAGTTTTTAATTACACTTGGCAAGAACTCTTTCAGATGATTTAGCCCGTTCCAGTTGAGAATGACAATGGCTATTCGCTTCATTAACCTTAATTTTGCTGAATATTTTTCTTTGGTTTGCGTTTCCAACGACGGTGCGACCAAAGCCAGTATTCAGGTGTTTCGACTATATGATTTTCTAAACGTTTAAGATGCAACTCAGTTAGCTCGTATGGCTTAAAGCTATTAGGGTTATCGGTGAGCACCTCAAAATCGACTTCGTATTTACCGCGTTTAACTTTGCGCATATTGCAGAAAATTACGGGAAGATCAAATTTTTGTGCGAGTTTCTCAACGCCTAAAAATACGGGAGTTTGTTGGTTTAAAAAAGTGGTCCAGTACCTAATATCACCCTTAGCAGGAGTTTGGTCGGCCACTAAACCAAGAAGAATGGGCTCGCCCCGGCGCTTATGGTCGATTAATGCCCTAAGCGTATCTTTCATTACTACAGGAACTCCTCCAAAGCGCTTACGAGCATTGTTCATTAATTTCTCAAATCTTTTATTTTCAAGAGGTTTGTATATTCCTACAGCGTGGTGTTTTACGTATTTGCCAATTAGCGCATACAACTCCCAGTTACCGTAATGACCCGATACCAGAATTGCGCTTTTACCCTGTTCGTAGTACTTATCGAAAATATCGAGGTTGTTGAACTTGCAACGCCTAATGGCTCTTTTCTGGCTAGCATGTAGCAGAAAGAAACTCTCAAAAAACAGGTCGCTTAGGTGTCGGTAAAACTTAATTTCAATATTCTTTCGTTCCTCTTCGCTTTTTTCGGGGAAAGAGTTTTTTAGGTTAGTTCGAACAACATCTCTCCGGTATTTTAAAACATGGTAGATAATTAAAAAAGTAAAGTCGGAAATTCGGGCGATGGCACTCGATGGAATTTGAGCAATAAGCCATGTAAAACCGTAGAATATTGAAAAGAGGATGGCTCGCATCTGTTAGTAAGATTATTTTTTTAAAAAACGTGCAACAATGGTTTTTAATTCGTCGAAGGTTTTGCCGTTTGCAGCAATAATTTCTTTGCCAAAGATATAATTTTTTGCGCCACTAAAGTCGCAAACTTGGCCTCCTGCTTGCTCAACAATAAAAGCACCTGCTGCAACATCCCAAGGCTGAAGGCTATACTCGTAAAACGAATCGACTCTTCCGCAGGCAACGTAGGCTAGGTCGGTTGCAGCAGAGCCTAAGCGCCGGAGGCCATGTGAGTAGCGCATAAAATGCTCCATCGACTGAAGGAATGGGCCAATGCGCTCATAGTCGTAGTAAGGGAAACCTGTTGCAATGAGCGAATCGGCTACTTTTTCGGTTTTAGAAACGCTAATTGGGTTGCCATTTAAAAAGGCTTTCATTTGCCCCCATGAGTAAAAACACTCATCGAGCGTAACCTCGTAAATAATGCCAAGTAAAATCTTTTCGTTATCCATAAGTGCAATGCTAATTGCATATGGAGGTAGGCCGTGGATAAAGTTGGTGGTTCCGTCCAACGGATCGATAATCCAGTTTAATCCATTGGAATTTCGTTGACCAGTTCCCTCTTCGGCAATAAAACCTGCTTCAGGAAGAATTTTACGGAGACCGGCAACTAGCTGCTTTTCCGATTCTTTATCGACGTACGAAACAAAATCGTGAAGTCCTTTCGATTCAACTTGGCTAACGCTAAAACTCTTACGCTGCTCTCGTATAAAATTACCCGTTGCTTTTGTTAGGGTGATAACTTGTTCGCAAATAAGTTTTGTATCCATAACTAATTACCAATAATTTCAGCCTTTAAATTTCCAGTATCGGAAAGGCCTGTGAGTTTTACGCTTACAATTTTACCAACAAGTTCCTTGCGATAATCAACCTCAACTTTTACGTAGTTTTTGGTAAATCCGTACATTATGCCTTTTCGGTTTGCTCCTTCAAAAAGGACTTGTTCCGACCGGCCAATGTTTTCCTCATAGAAATTTCTATGCAACAAATCCGAAAGTTGATGTAGTTTTTCGGTTCTCCTTTTAATGTCCTTAGGGTTTACTTTCCCTTCGAATTTTGCTGCGGGTGTATTTGGCCTTTCTGAGTAAGGGAAAATATGAAGGAATGCTGGTTTTAAATCGTTTAGCAGATTGTAAGTGTCGTCAAAATCATTCTCGGTTTCACCCGGAAAACCTACAATAACATCAACACCAATAAACACATTTGGAATGGTTTGCTTAATTTGTAGTAGCTTATTGGCAAATAGTTCGCGGTTGTACCGGCGCTTCATCAGCTTAAGTATACTATTTGACCCCGATTGCAATGGTATATGAAAATGGGGGAGAAACTTTGCCGATTGAGCTACGAAGTTTATTACCTCGTTGGTAATTAGGTTTGGCTCAATTGATGAAATGCGGTATCGTTCAATGCCATCAACCTCGCTAAGTGCAGCTAGCAAATTCATGAATGATTCGCCTGTTGTTCGGCCAAAATCACCAGTGTTAACCCCTGTGAGTATAATTTCCTTAATTCCCTGATTAGCAATTTCGTTTGCTTGTTCAACTACCTTGTTTATGGAGATGTTTCTGCTTTTTCCGCGGGCATCGGGAATGGTACAGTAGGTACACCGATAATCGCAACCGTCTTGAACTTTAAGGAACGATCGGGTTCTGTCTGCCGATGAGTAGGCTGGAAAGAAATCGTTTAGCACATCAATTTCGCAGCTGTATACTTTTGCTTTTGCATTTTTTTGTGCATTGCCCATATACAACGGAATGTTTCCTTTTTCTGATGCTCCCATAACTAGGTCAACACCCTCAATATTGGCTAGTTCCTCGGGCCGGAGCTGTGCATAACAGCCCACTACAGCAACGAAAGCGTTGGGCGAATGCTTGACAAATTTTTTTATTGCCTGTCGGCATTTCTTATCTGCATGCTCGGTAACCGAGCAGGTGTTAATTACAAAAACATCGGCTTCGCTATTTGGTGATACTCTTTGGAAACCCAGTTCGTTGAATTGCCTTGCAATTGTTGATGTTTCGGAAAAATTTAACTTGCAGCCCAATGTGTAAAAGGCTACCCTTTTATGTTTAGTTGGCATTTAATGTGCTTGTTTAAACCTCTGCAAAATTAATAAATAGCTTGCTATGTAACGAGCTAAACTAAATTAAAAGGATTATTGAAGTTTCTTATGGCTGACTTTACGGCTAAAGTGCAAGGATATTCTTCATGAAATCGGGGGAGTTATATTGAGGGTTGAAATTGGAGTTCTCGAATATCTCTCCGGTTTCGGAGTTAACATACCCTTTAATATAGGCGTTCGGAAGCTTATACACATCCTCGGTATTATCGTCGCTTTCGTGTAGCTTTGTGCTTATTACCTGCTCAATATTTAGTATTTTATTACTTTGCTTAATCTCGTTTATGTAGTGATTAAAAATTTCTTTTCCAATTGCTAGCACAACAACATACTTCCCAAATTGCCTGCGAAGGTAGTGTTTGTAAACAAAATCGAGCTTATCGTTGGTAACCAATTCGGCAGTTTTATGGAACGATTCGGCAAAAATGAACCCCTCATTGCAAATTTTTTCTGCTACCTCCTTGTTCTTGGTATAATGGACGTAAAGAACTTGTTTGTCCTCGTCTTTTAGAATAAAGTTCTGAATATTATCCTCAAAAATTTTGTTCTGATTGGGTTGCGCTTCCTTTTGTGCTTCTTTTATCTTATGAACAATTGTTTCAATTGTTTCGCTCGATAAAATGCTATCCTCACCAATTTGCTTTTTGAGAAGCTTTTCGAGGAATTGGTTTTTTTTGTGCAATTGATAGTGCAGAAAACCAATGTATATAAGCAGTACAGAAATTATAATAAGCTCTGAGGTCATCTGGTGCGCTTAGGTAAATTATTGCAATTTATGAATAATAATAGTTTTAACCTTAAATTATTAAAACAATTGCCATAGGTTAAAAGTTTAAGCAATGGCAATAATCTTTACATTGAGAAAGTTGGTTTGATAAATACTACCTGAAAGTTCTATTTTGAAATTGAGCTTGTTTCTTTCTTGAGTTGCACTATTATTATTGATTTTGTTTTAGTAGTTGTTTACTAAATCAATATCTGATAAAAAAAAGACCAGTCTAATAGACTGGTCTTTAGTGTGATCCCGACAGGATTCGAACCTGTGACCCACAGCTTAGAAGGCTGTTGCT
>CAZGQZ010000062.1:0-11780 GCA_964527985.1 uncultured Rikenellaceae bacterium
AAATAATTTCTATAAGCAGAAAATTTATTTTAATGTACTTTTAATGTGATAATTTGCATTTTATTGTAAATTTACAGTAACGCATTGTTGCCGTTTATTTTATGCATTAACCCAGTTTTTTGTAATCTGTAATATTTCTCCCTGTTTATTTAAAGATAAACCTTAAACACTATGAAAAATTTAAGAGCACTAGGTGCATTACTAAAAAAACCGAATTTTAGAAGACTTAAATTTTTCTTTTCCCTTTTAGGTTTGTTATTAGTGACTAACTTCATTTATGGACAAAAATATGAGTCTATTTTAGATACTACCAAAATGTGGGTTGTTTTCTATAATTTCTCATTTGACCCTCCTAATATTGGACGTACTGGCGCAATAAAAATAAAAGACAGTGTTATGTTAGAAGATAACAAATATTGGCAATGTGTACTTGAAGCATGGGATAGTACTTATAACGATTGGGCTTTAAGAGGATATATACGAGAATATGATGATGTTGTTGTGTACCAAGATAAAGATGAAAGCCGTATAGATACTATTTACAATTACAATTGGCAAACAGGAGATACTATTTTTAGCGAACCTGAATTGGAATGTTATATTACAGTAACTGATACAATGACCAATGAGTTTGGTGGTAAAAACAGATTCATACAAGAAGTTGAAGGTCATCATTATATTCAACTAAAGTATTATGAAGGAATAGGAAGTAATGCCGGTTTACTTGACCCATATTTTTATTGCAGGGTAGGTGTATATCGACATTTAGTTTGTTATTATAAAAATGATGAGCTATTATATAAAAATCCTGATTTTTCGGATTGTTATATAAATAATTTACCCAATTCTATTTCGAATAATGCAATCACCGATTACGAAATTTATCCTAATCCATTCAACGATGATTTAGTACTTAATAAAAAAGATCAGAAAATAGATATAGTAACAACATTTGAATTATACAACAATATGGGTGTGTTATTAAAAAAGATAAAATTACAGTACCCAACGGTTCACATTAATGTTTCTGCTTTTACAAGTGGTATATATTATTACCGCTTGTATTCAAATAATCAGTATTTACAAAAAGGAATACTAATTAAAAAATAAATGACATGAAAGATTTAAGAGCATAGGTGCAATACTCAAAAAAAAAAGGATTTATGGGAATTAGAAGTTTAATTATTCTTCTTGGATTTTTATTAGTAACTAAAACTAATACAGCTCAAAATTATGATACTATTGTTGACACAACAAAACAATGGAGTGTTGTTCAGTATTGGTTCTATACCGACTGGCCAACCGAAGACAGGTTTGCTGCATTTACAACAGGATATCGTTTTAGAGGTGATACGGTTATAAATAATTATCACTATAAATTTTTAGAAGAGTGTAAAGATTCTTTATTCGAAGACTGGTATAGATCTGACTATTTAATGCGGGATGACTCTGCCGGAAGAGTATATATTTCCGATTACCAAATAGAAAAATTACTATACGATTATAATTTAGAAGCAAACGATACAATTTGGATATTTAACTTAGATAATCTTTCATATTGTGAAGGACCCATTATTATTGATAGCGTTGGATCAGAATTTATTGCAGGTAAAGAAAGAAAAGTTTTTTATTGGTGGGGTTTACCATTTTATGTAGAAGGCTTTGGAACATACAGGGAGCCTTTAGGGATATTTACAACATATAATGTAGCAAATTGTTCCTGGGATTTAACCTGCTTCCAGCAAAATAACGAAATGCTATACCAAAGTGAAGATAACTGCTATATATATTTTGATTTAACAGGAATACCCGATAGTCCCATAAGAAATAGGATGAAAATCTACCCCAACCCTGCCAGTAGTCAATTGCACATTTCGGTCAATGGGCAACAGCAAACAGTTAGCGTAGCCATTATCAATATGCAGGGGCAAATCATTGCGCAGCAAGCCATGCAGCTGCCTGGCTCGCTACCAATTGGCCATTTACCGTCCGGTTATTATCTGCTCCGACTTCACGCTGGGGTAGCTATTTATACGCAAACGTTTATTAAAAATTAAATCAAGGAAGATTCTTGTTGTATCCGAGCTCATTATCCTATTGAAATAATAAGGGTTATTTGGACAATTATAGGGTAGTGTAATATTAACCAGGTAAAAATGGCCCATGCGGGTTACTCCAAAATATGATACTGTTATAAATTTTCAAGTGAATTAAATAATAAACGTTGTATATTTTTTAAACAAAAACAGGGAGTTGCAATTTTCCAACTCCCTGTTTTGTTTTATTCTCATACTTAAATATCAATATTCGCATATCTTGCATGCTTCTCAATAAATTCGCGGCGTGGAGGAACCTCGTCGCCCATAAGCATTGAGAATATTCTATCGGCTTCGGCTGCGCTCGAAATGGTAACCTGACGCAGTAACCTTGTGTCGGGGTTCATTGTAGTGTCCCAAAGCTGTTCAGCGTTCATCTCACCCAAACCTTTGTAGCGCTGTATATGTACCGAACCATCTCTTCCTTTTCCAAGTTCCTCTATAGCTTTGTTTCGTTCCTCATCACTCCAGCAGTAGCGTTCCTCTTTGCCTTTTTTAACAAGGTATAGCGGAGGTGTTGCAATATAAAGGTATCCTTCGTTTATTAGGTCGTTCATGTACCTGAAGAAGAAGGTCATAATGAGCGTTGCAATGTGGCTACCGTCAACATCGGCATCGGTCATAATTATTATCTTATGATACCTTATTTTTTCAAGGTTAAGGGCTTTGCTGTCCTCCTCGGTTCCAATGGATACGCCAAATGCGGTAAACATGTTCTTAATCTCTTCGTTTTCGAAGATTTTATGCTGCATGGCTTTTTCCACATTCAGAATTTTTCCTCGTAGCGGAAGAATTGCCTGAAAACGTCTGTCGCGACCCTGTTTTGCTGTACCGCCTGCCGAATCGCCCTCAACAAGGAATATTTCGGTTTGGCTAGGGTCTTTTTCGGAGCAATCGGATAGCTTACCAGGTAGGCCCGAGCCCGAAAGAACGGTTTTTCGCTGAACCAGCTCGCGGGCTTTGCGGGCAGCATGTCGAGCTTGGGCTGCAAGAATAACCTTTTGCACAATGGTGCGTGCATCTTTTGGGTTCTCCTCAAGGTAGTTGGCTAACGACTCGCTTACTGCCTGATCAACGGCAAGGCTAACCTCAGAGTTGCCTAGTTTGGTTTTTGTTTGACCCTCAAATTGTGGCTCTGCAACTTTAACCGAGATTATGGCTGTTAACCCCTCACGGAAGTCGTCGCCGCTAATGTCGAACTTTAGCTTTGAGAGCATGCCCGATTCGTCGGCATATTTTTTAAGCGTACGGGTAAGCGCCCTGCGGAAACCAGTTAGGTGGGTACCACCTTCAATTGTGTTGATATTGTTAACGTACGAGTGGATGTTCTCGGAGAATGAGGTGTTGTATTGCATTGCAACCTCCACTGGTACTTCGTTCTTATTCGATTCAATATGTATTGTTGTTTCGATAAGCGATTCGCGGTTTGAGTCGAGGAATTCAACAAACTCTTTCAAGCCTTCTTCGGAGTGAAACTCTTCATTTCGAAATTTACCTCCATTGCCGTTTTCTTCGAGTTCTCTTTTATCGGTAATTGAGAGGTTAATGCCTTTGTTAAGGAAGGCTAACTCGCGTAGGCGAGACGAGAGTATCTCGAAGTTATAGTCGGTTGTTTGCGTAAAAATACTGTCATCGGGGAGGAATGTAATTATTGTCCCTGTTTTATCGGTTGTGCCAACTTCGCGAACCGGTTCAAGCGCAGCACCCTTGCTGTACTCCTGTTTCCAGATTTTGCCATCGCGGTGTACTTCGGCCACAAGCTTTTGCGAAAGAGCATTAACGCACGATACGCCAACACCGTGCAATCCTCCCGATACTTTGTATGATCCTTTATCGAATTTTCCACCAGCGTGTAGCACAGTCATTACCACTTCGAGTGCCGATTTCTTTTCCTTTTCATGGTAATCGACTGGTATTCCTCGGCCATCATCAATTACTGTAATTGAACCATCCTCATTAATTATTACATCAATGCTGCTACAGTATCCTCCAAGAGCTTCGTCGATTGAATTATCGACAACTTCGTATACTAAGTGGTGCAATCCTTTTACTCCGGTATCGCCAATGTACATGGCTGGGCGTTTCCTAACTGCCTGTAAACCTTCAAGTACCTGAATGCTCTCTGCAGAATACTGCTTGCCTTCAACGGCGGGGCCGTTTACCAACTTCTCGTTATCCAAATTATCCATTTTTCTTCTTTAAAATAATCAAAACAAATACGACACTAAAACACTGATAATTAATGTTTTACATTGCCGTTAGTTTAACTTTCAAAAGTAGCAATTTTAATTGGAATTACGAAGGTATTTTCCAATTTTTTTGAGGAATTTATACACTATCTAGCACTTTGTATTTCAGGGGGTTATGCAATGATTTTTTAGGTTCAAAAATTGGGTAAATGGTTTGCTAATTTTGCGCGAATACGTAGCCAAGCAAATGTAACTTGAAGCACATGGGTAGGCATTGCCATTAATTGCCAACAGGGTTTATATCAATAATACTATAGAGCGTAGGTTACACCAAGCATAAGTTGAAACCTTTGGGCTGGGTAAAGGTACCAAAGATGATAGCGATTTGCGGTTAGGTTGTTAATGTTGATGAATGCTGAGGCTCTTTTGTTGTAACGGTATTCTAGTCCAAGGTTAACGTCGAAAATACCATCGATTTCAGTGGTTGAGCCGTTGAGCAATTTCACGTGGCGTTTCCCTTCGTAGTAAATGCTCGTTTTTAGCAGAATTTTATCTTGTAGGTTGTACCACAATGTTGCTTTCGATAGCAGATTGGGTTTGTGCCATGGTTGAGAAATATCTTGCATGGTGTATGATGTGAATTGAGCCATGGCGAAAATTTTGATGCTTGACGTAGGCGCAAAAGTTAGCTCACCCAAAAATTCTTTCTTTCTAATATTATCGTAAACAACATCGAATGTGCTTGTAAAAAAATCATTGGATTGGCTAAGGCTATTTACAAAAAAGTATGCGCTGTCAACTAACGAGTAGCTTGCCGATATGTTGTAGGCTATTCTTGGGCTCATGTTTCCTTTAACGCCTCCCTTGAGTACAAATTTATGGCTTGAGTTGAGTACGTTTAGTCCAGGGGTTGCCCATGGGTTTTCGTTTAGTATTTTGCCATATCTGTTGTCTTCTAAATGTCCACCAAACTCAAAATAGGGTATTACGTAGTTGCTAATTATGTCGTACGAAAGGTGCCCAATGGGGTAGAAGTGTGAATTAGTTCCCAACTCGTTATTGTCGAAGGTAGCCCTTACGCCTGCTTTTGCTCTCCATTGCTCACCAAAGAGTCCAACCCATGGCGAAAAGGTAATAATTGTGTTATCGTCAGGCGAAAGCTTTTCATTGTTTATGTGATGCGTAAACTCTAGGCTGCCTCCAATTTTTTCAATCCTAAAGAATTTATCTGCATTGGTTCCAAGGTAAAATGTATTTTGCTGCACACCAAACTTATCGGAGAAATGGTTAAACTTAGTGCTTGCGCTATAGTTTACATGGGTGGAGTCGATATGGGTAGAGTGGTATTTTAGGTCGATTGAGAAGTTTCGCTGTGCTTGATTTTCCGGAGAATCGGGTATTGGTTGAGCAATTGCAAGTGTATCGAAACCGTAAAGGTTATAGCCAAAATGGTTGTAGCTTAAATTACCCAAAAGTACCGATTTGGAAAAAATGCGTTTTCCAAATGCCGAAAGGTTGGTTCGGGAATAGTTAGCATCTACCTTGGCGGAGTTGTCGAGCTTAATATTTCCGAATGACGATTTATGCTTAAGCCAAACGCCGTAGGAGTATTCCTCATCTCTTTCGTTTGAGTAGTATATTTCGGCTAAAGGAGACGAGTAGTTTCCAAAACCAAGTTTTGCATAGCCTCGGCTAATTCGCGTTAACGGTTCAGCAACCATGCGGGCAGGAGGTATTGGGTTAACGTTAAAGTTTATGGCCACTGGTCGCATGGTTAGGTTGTAGCTAAACGAGGGCGATACACTAATGGTATCGGCAACCAGTGGGAGCTCGTTTATTTTAAAAGCATCGGATATTGTTGGCTCGTATGGTCGAACAACCTGTACCTCTTTGGTTAGCTTGTCGTCTTGTGCAAATAATGGATTAGCGTAAAGTGATGCTAACCCGATTGATGCAATTATTATGCTTGCTATTTTGTTCATATAAAAGGGTTTACTTTTCGGTAAACTGCAATTTGTGTTGTTAGTTTAGCTGAATGTTTATTGTGTCGCCCGAATCATCAGCCTGCTGTTTTTCTTTTTCGTCTTTCACCAGCTGCGTTAGCTTTTCCGATGCTTCGTCAATTATACCATCGTCGGTATTGCTGTATCCATCAATTACGCTTTGTAGCGTAGCTTTTGCTTGAAAGAAATCATCTTGAATGATGTAAACATCGGCAAGTAGTATAAAACTTTTTGCTAACCAGTATTGGTGAGGGGTATTCTTGTTGGCAAAGCTAAATACTTCTTCCTCGGCTTTAATTAGCTCGCCTCTTTCAAGGTATATTTGTGCCATCCGGTATTTAGCCTCTGCACCCTGTTTGGTTTTTAGGTTAAGCGAAACTCGTGCATACTCATTAAAGGCGTCGGATAAGCGGTCGAGCTTAACAAGCGCATTTGCTCTGCTAAATCGTGCTTCAATTTCAAGTTCGCTAGGTAACTTTTCGGTTATTAACACCTTGGCTGCTGCTTCAACAACCTCTTGGTGGTTATTGAGCTTTTCGGCTGTTCGCATCATTCCAAGGCGGGCATCGAGCAGGCTCGATTTGAGGTCGGCAAGCGACTCGAGCATTGAGTATACCTCATATGCTTCGGCATACTTTTTTTGCTGCATGTATATTGTTGATGCTGCAATTAGCGTTTGCTCGGTGAAAGGATTTTTTTGCCTCTGAATAACCTGATTGAATGCTGTAAGAGCGTTATCGAACTGGTTGGTTTTATAGTAGCAGTCGCCCATGTAATAGTGGGCGTTTAGAATGAAATTGCCTTTTGGAAATTCCTCAATATACTTTGATAAATTTTGAAGAGCCTTCTGGCAGTTGCCGCTCATGTAAACTCGCTCGGCTGCCATGTAGGAGAGCGAATCCTTTTCGGCCATGCTAACGTTACCTAGGCTGCCAAGCCTTGATGCGTAGCTGAAATAATCGTCAACATTGCCATTATCAACGTAGATATTTCGGATGCCAATAAGCGCATTTTTTGCTTCGGTTGAACCGGGGAACTCCTCAACTACTCGTTTGTAGTACTGCATGGCATTGTCGGACTCGTTGTTGTTGTACGCAGCAATACCTAGCTGAACAAGGGCTTTTACAAAGTACGAGCTGCCAGGGAAATTCTCCTGAATTTGGCTGTAATACTTAATGGCATTGCTCGTTTCGCCCATCGACATGTAGGTTTCTGCAAGCTCGAATAGAGCATCGTCCATAAAATCCGATTCCTGATGGTTTTCGACTAGACTAAGGAGGGCATCAACCTTTTTCTGAGGTCTTTCAACCAAGCCAAAGGCAATGCCTCGTTGTAGTATTGCGTAATCAACATCAATGGTGTTGGTGTTTATGGCGTTTTCGTAGTAATCGAGAGCAACCCAGTATCGCCTAAGTATGTAGTACGAGTCGGCAATGCGATTGTAGGCATCGCCAAGGTAGGTTGTTTTTGTCTCGTGATTCTGCGTTGTGTACTTTCGGAACCAAACAATGGCCTCATCGTAATTTTTAAGCTTAAAATTGGCATAGCCTAAGTTGTAATGAGCCATTTTATACTCAGCAAGGTCGAACGATCCGGGAGACAAAAGGAATTGGTTGTAATCGGAGGCCGCTTGCTGAAAATTCTCTGTACGGTAGTATGCTTCGCCTCGCCAGTAAAGGGCTAAAGCCGACAACGATTTGTTGTACTCGGGATACTGAAGCGAAAGGGTGAACTTCTCAATGGCTTCGGTGAAATTTAGGTTCTGGAATAGTTCAATCCCTCTGAAAAAAGCCACTCTTTGGTATGCTTGCCTTATGGATGCATCCTTGTTATTAATCATATCGAGCGAAGCAAGCGCCTGACTGTAGTTTTTTGTGCTTGTGTAGGCCAAAACAAGGTAGTTGTGGGCTTCGTCGATACGCGGGCTGTTTGGGAAAAGCTCAATGTATGAGCGGAAAGCCTCAATGGCTTCGTTAAAAGGGTTGTAAAGGGTTTCGAAGGTAATTTTTGCGAAGTTAAAAAGCGCATCCTCTTTTATGGCCATGTCGTAGCTATACTTCGAGGCCATGGAGAATGCTTGGCGAGCCTTGGCTTTGTCGCCAAGGTTTATGTAACAGTCGGCAAGATGGTAGTATGCATTTTGGCTTAATGTGTCGTCTTCGGTTGCAACGCGCTCGAGATACTTGACGGCCTCATCGTGCTTGTTGTTTCTATGGTAAATAAAGCCCACGAGATAGTTGTCGTTGCGCGTAAGCGATGATGCTTTTTCAACGAATTGCTCAATATAGGGAACCGCTTCATCGTATCGTCTTAGCCTATAAAGCGACTCGCCAATGAGTCGAGCAATTTCGGGTGCGCGCTTAGGAGTGGCATTTTCGAGAACTGGTGGAGCGTATTCTACTACTTTTTCGTACTCTCTTTGCTTATAGTAAATTTGTGCTATGTAGTAGGGTACAAGCGGTGAGAAGGTTTCATCGTTGCTTAGCTTTTGGAAACCCTTTAGCGCTGTGGCAAGATTTTCCTGTGTATAGGCAATGTGCGAGTAGTAGTAGGTTGCTGGCGATGAGTATTTGTTTTTTGTGTCCTTCACCTCAAAGAATGCCCTACTTGCCAGGTCAAGTTCATTGAGCATAAACTGGCTATAGCCCATTTTGAAAAGGAGTTCGGCTTTTTGCTCAAAGCTTAATCCGTTTCTATTGGTTTGGTTAAACCAGTATATTGCATCGCTGTACTTACGTTCGCGGTATCGGAGTTTTGCGAGCTCAAAAAAAGCAACGTTTACTTTTTGGTTATCGGGGTAGCTGTTGATGAATGTACGGATGAGGTATTCAGCATCATTATTAAACAGTTCAATGGCGCAAAGTGCGTAATAAAACTCAGCCTCTCCCTTTAAATGAATTTGATTGGTAGGGGTCAATTGGCTGAACTCTTTAAAATGCTTTTGGGCCGAAACGTAATTGCCCTTTTCGAAAAGCTCAATGCCCTTATTGAACAGCATGTCGGGTTGAGATAGCTGTTTTGCTTCTTGCGCAGGTACATGAAGCGCAATTAACCCTAACGCGCAAAGTAATACATATCGAACCAGTGGTGAAAGCATAGTATATGGCTTAAATTTCGTGTAAAAATACAAATTAATGAGCTAATGCATGGTGTTTATTGGCTTTATAATATCAACACTAAACTGTTAATAACTGGTGTGGGTTGCAATGTTGTTTAACTTGCTCAAACTGTATTATAACGATATTGATTGTGAACCATTATGCGATAATTGGGTTATTGTATATATTTGCTTACATCTTAATAAAAATTAGCTGATGGAGAACTTAATTGCCCTTGTTAATGAGAACGATGAGGTTGTTGGATACGATGAGAAGTTCGATGTTCATAAAAGGGCTCTGCTGCATAGGGCATTCTCAATTTTTGTGATAAACACAAAAGGAGAGATTATGATTCATAAACGTGCGCTCGATAAGTACCACTCGCCAGGTTTATGGACAAATACATGTTGTAGCCATTTGCCTAAGGGTATGGCTATGGAAGAGGCAATTCATCAACGGTTGGTGGAAGAGATGGGGTTTGACACAAAGCTTACCTTTGTTACTAGTTTCCATTACACCATTGAATTTGGGAATGGATTAACCGAAAACGAGATTGACCATATTTACGTTGGATTTTATAACGATGACCCGTTACCAAACCCTAATGAGGTAGCCGATTTTGCATGGATAACTTTCGATGAGCTTAAGCACGATGTTGAGTCAAACCCCGACAATTATACCTATTGGCTAAAACACATAGTGTTTAACTATTTTAAAGAGGTTAAGCAAGCGGCGTTAAGCTTATTGCCCTAAGTTACCTTACAATTAGCTTTTCGGCATACTTCTTATCAGCAGTGATAATCTCAATTATGTAAACTCCCTTTGGCCAGCTACTGGTGCCAATTGACGTGCTTCCGTGGAATGATTTCTCATAAACCACTTGACCCGAAAGGTTTACTACTTTAATGCTTGCGGTCAATCCGTTTCCAAAAACAATGTTTACGCTGCTTTGGGTTGGATTAGGGAAAATCATAGGCTTAATACTACTAATCGCTTCGCTTCCCGAAGTTGGCTTTTCGCCGTTAACCGCAAAATTATCGATAAACATACCCTGTTTTACAACCGAACCGTCGCTTTCGAATCGAAAACGGAGCGATACAAATGGTTCGTCAAGGTATTCGGAAAGGTCGTATTCTTTAAGTATCCAAGTGCTTTGCTCGCCGGTAAACTCTTCGAGTTCAGTCCATGTACTTCCGTTTTTCGATACCTCAAACCACATGTAATCCCAGTCCGTTTCAATTTCGTATTTATTGTAAAAGGATACATTTGCAGATGTATACCCTTCGAGGTTGAAGTAGGTTAGCGTTGCTGCGCTGTTTAGGTTGTTGGTATACTGTCCGTTTGGGCTTTCGGAGAACGAATAGCTTCCTTCAAAGTATTGCTCAGCGGTAACGTTCCATCCGTTTTCAACCTGAAAATGGCTGTAACCATCTTCAAAATCAATAGAAAGAGGTATCTCAATTGGTGGGGCAGGGGTTACGGTAACTGTATTCGAAGGGTCCGATTCCTCTTGCGTATCGCTATAAATAGCCGTAACAAAATAGCTGTATTGCGTACCGTTTTCCACTGCATAATCTATGTATTCGTTCTCGTCGGGCCAGGCAATGGCTATATCGTTTCGGTAAATAGTATAGCTGTCAATATCGGCCATTGCGTTCCATGTAAGCTTTACCGATCCGTTTTGTGGAATGGCAATTAGATTTTGCGGTGGCAAAATTCGGTTTGCCATGGCAATCGTTGCGGCTAGTGAGGCTTTAGTAAATACAACGGCTTGTTCCTGATTATTGTAGCTTGGCCCAATTATATCGTTCGATGTGTGTATGTAAGGGCTATATGCATCAATGTTCTCAAAAGGGAAAATGCCCATGTAACCGTTATTGTTAAACGAGGTGTGGTCGCTGTCGCCACCAGAAAATGATCCGGGTTCAACAATAAAATCGGGGAGGTAGATTGAGCAAATGTTCATGTAAAAATCGGCAAGTTCTTGCGCAGGTTGCGGGTATATTAAAGTGCTTTTCATTGTTCCACCCTCCTCAAGGTAACCAATCATATCGAGGTTGAAGTAGCCATGAATATTCAACCCTTGGTTGGCGCATTGTTGAGCAAAAGCTGCGCTACCATATAGGCCATACTCTTCGCCCGAAAATGCGCAGAATATTATGCTTCGGTCGAGTTCCTGGCTGCTGAGTATACGGGCAATTTCAATAACCGCAGCGGTTCCCGATGCGTTATCGTCGGCTCCCGGTGCATCGCCACTGCTGCTTACCGAGTCGTAGTGACCGCCCACCACAACATATTCGTTCGGGTATTTTGTTCCAGTGAGCGTTGCAATAACGTTATCGCTAGCAGGTCCCGATGGCATGGTAAAATCCATTGTCTCAACCTCAAGGCCTA
>CAZGQZ010000063.1:0-11621 GCA_964527985.1 uncultured Rikenellaceae bacterium
AGAATAAAAACGATCATACCAATGAGCCCCAAACTTAGCTTGAGCCTATTTACCTGCCTCATGGCCTCCTGCCAATCCATTTCAGCAACAACTACCCATGAAATACTTGGAATATTAAGCGGAGCATAAGAGCTAAGAACCCTCTCTCCCCTGTAGTCAACAATTCGTGCACATCCCTTCTGACCAGCCAGTGCACGTTCAACAGCCAATGTTTTGCTCTCGACAGCTAGTATGGACTGCTCGGCAAATCGCGAGGATGATCGAAGCAGATAATCGTCCCCAGCCAAGTAGACCTCTCCTGTATTCCCTAGGCCAATTTCATGCAATCTATCTGCCATTAGCGCATTCATTGTCTTATCGGGAATTTCGAGGAATAATACACCTACAAAATCACCATCGGAATACAATGGTGCAGCAACAGTAACGCTGTAGGCGTTAACAAGCGAACCAGTTGTAAAATCGTTAATAACAATAGCCTTTTGCTCCTTAACCTTAGCGTAAATGGAGCTAAAGGTTGGGTTAGATTTAAGGGTTGCAACCATGTAATGCTCAACCCTAGCTAGGGTGTCGAACTTAGTACAAAGTACTTGCCCCGCAGAATTTGCAATTGCCATACTGCTATAGCAATTTGCACTTGATAAAAAATATAGAATTGACCTTACTTGGGGTAACTTTAAAAAGCTATCGGCTCGGAATTCACCAACCTCAATACTTTCAGCTATTAAACCAACAATATGCTCTGACTGGGCAATTAGGGCAGCATCCCGTTCTCTGTTAATAAAAAAACTCTCAACCTGCCTGCCCTTTTCTTCCCTAATGGCTGTAAGCTGATTATAGGTTCGTTCAAGCAATGCTTTACGGGCAATGGTATACGCAAAAACACCTACCATGAGGAGGCTAGCAAAACTCAGCAAAAGCGAGTAAACAAAAAGCTTATTTCTTATGGACAACGAACCCATTGCAGTTTTTCAATGCAACCAATTTAGCACTTTTTTTAATGCTAACCCCAATTAATATATGGTAATTCATTTTTGCAGCCTACGAATAAAAGCTACTTTTGCCTGCTAAAAATCCTACTTCAATGCCAAACGTTATCCCATTTAAAACCATTGAGCTCGACTCGAACAGCTTTCACCCAATACTAACCGGACGAGTTGGAGATAAAAAGCTTACGCTGATATTAGATACCGGTGCATCGCGAACCGTACTAGGCAAGCACATTACAGAAGGATACCCAATTGTGCAAAACGAAATAAGCGAGGCTTTTGCCGCAGGCGTTAATGCTCAAACCATGGAGGTTGAACCCATTGAAATACCCGAACTCACCATAGGGGATTGTACTTTTAACAACATGCTCGTTTTTAGCACTAATTTAAATGGCATATCCGATCTTTACCAAAAAATGGCGGGCATAAGTATTGATGGATTAATTGGCTGCGATTTTATGGTAAAATACAAAGCCACAATAAACTTCAAAATGCGAAAGATTATTCTTTACACTTAATGGTAACGAATTACAATCGCAAAGGGTTTGATACATTTCTATAGAAATAAGGGGAAATATGGCATTTCTTAAAAAAAGTAATATATTTGCCCCACATTTTTAAAATCAAAGTAAAAATAATCAATCGTTTAACACAGAAAACCAATGCAAAATAGAGGTGCGATAAGGTTAATTGCAATAGCCCTAACGCTGGTATGTATCTACCAGCTATCATTTACTTGGGTAGCAAAACGAGTTGAAAAAACAGCCGCAAGTTACGCAGACAATAGGGTAAAAGACATTGAAGACGAAAGGGAGCAACAGCTACAAAGGAATAAGCTAGAGTCCTTCTATCTTGACTCCGTTTCAAGTGAAACCGTTTACAACTTTCTTTGGTTAAGAAAATACTCTTACAAAGAGGTTAAGGAGCGTGAAATAAATCTTGGCCTTGACCTTAAAGGAGGGATGGACGTAACCCTTGAAGTTTCAGTTGTAGACATTATCCGTTCGCTATCAAATTACAGTAACGACAGCGCATTTGTTGCTGCTATCGATATGGCTAAAACCATGCCTCCATCGGATGACTTCATTACCCGTTTTGGAAGAGCATTTGAGCAGATAGCCCCCGAAGCAAAACTTGCAGCAATATTTAGCACACCCGAAAACCGTAATATTATTTCATTTAGTTCAACAAATGAGGATGTACTAGAATTTATTGCAACTGAAGCAGAAAGCGCTATCTCAAACTCTTTTAACGTAATCCGTAACCGTATCGACCGCTTTGGTGTATCGCAACCAAACATCCAAAGACTTGAAGGATCGGGTAGAATTGTTGTTCAGCTACCAGGCGTTAAGGATCCAGAGAGGGTTCGTAAACTCCTTCAGGGAACCGCAAACCTCGAATTCTGGGAAACCTACGAGAATAGTGAAGTATTCCCTGCCCTACAAGAGGTTAACAAAAAGATAAAAGAGATTAAGGATGCCGAAGCTGCTCTTAAAAAAACCGACGTTAGCGAAGAACAAGAGGTTGTTGAGCCAGTAGCTGATGAAAACGCCGGAGTTGAGGAAAGCGATGAAGACGAACTTCTTGACTTAATTAAGAGCGAAACCGACTCAACCGATTTAAATGAAGGTGATTGGGCTAAGGAATTCCCTCTTTTTGCATTACTTAATCCATCAACAAACCAGCAAGGACAACTACTGCCTGGGCCAACCGTTGGCTTTGCGCACTACCGCGATACGGCACAAATTAACGAGTACTTAAGCATGAAGCAGGTTAAGCAGCTTTTACCACGCGACCTTAAGCTTCTTTGGACTGTTAAGCCGCCAAAATGGGACGAAAAAGGAAATATTTATGAGCTAATCGCGATAAAGGTTACCAACCGCGATGGCAACCCCCCACTTGATGGTGGTGTTATAACCGATGCTCGCGACGATTTCAGCTCAACCGGAGGCGAAGCCGAAGTGTCAATGAGCATGAATGCCGAGGGAGCAAAAACATGGGCTAGGCTAACTGCCGATAACGTTGGCAAATCAATTGCAATTGTACTCGACGATTACGTATATTCATCTCCAAGAGTTTTAAATGAAATTAAGGGTGGTCGCTCTTCTATTACTGGTGATTTCACCATTAACGAGGCAAAAGACTTGGCCAACGTGCTAAAATCGGGTAAACTACCTGCACCTGCACGTATTATTCAGGAAGAGATTGTTGGTCCATCACTTGGTCAGGAGGCAATCGACTCAGGCTTACGCTCATTTATTATGAGCTTTATCATTGTGCTTTTCTTCATGGTATTCTACTATAGCCACAGGGGTGGTTTAATTGCCGACTTTGCACTACTGGCAAACCTTTTCTTTATTTTTGGTGTACTAGCCTCGTTCCAGGCAACGCTTACATTACCTGGTATTGCAGGTATTGTGCTTACCATGGGTATGTCGGTTGATGCCAACGTACTAATTTTTGAGCGAATTCGTGAGGAACTCAAGGCCGGAAAGGGACTTAGCTTGGCCATATCCGATGGATATAAAAATGCTTACTCGGCCATTATTGACGGTAACGTAACAACATTGCTAACGGGTGTTATACTTTACCTATTTGGTTCAGGTCCCGTTAAAGGTTTTGCAACTACCCTAGTAATTGGTATTATCACCTCGCTATTTTGTGCGCTATTCCTAACTCGCCTTGTAATCTACTTTATGCAAAAGAGGAAGTACAATATCACCTTCTCGAACCGCATAAGCGAAGGCGCATTTAAGAATACCAAATTCAACTTTATTGGTTCGCGTAAATTCTCATACGTAATTTCAGCCATTGTTATTGGCGTTGCTATCGCATCGCTTGCTACCAGAGGTCTAAACCCAGGTATCGACTTTGCCGGGGGACGTTCCTATGTAGTTCGTTTCCAGCAAGAGGTATCAACTGTTGATATTGCCGCGGATTTACGTAATGTATTTGGAGAATCGCCTGAGGTAAAAACATTTGGTACGTCAAACCAGGTAAAGATTACAACTAAGTATAAAATTGATGATGAAAGTGAGAACATTGACAACCATGTTGATTCGCTTCTTCATATAGGATTGGCCAACTATTTACCCGAAAACACCTCGCTTGACAGCTTTATTCACGACTACAAGCAAAGTAGCATGAAGGTTGGACCAACCATTGCCCACGACCTAAGGCAAGAGGCGATTATCGCATTGGCAATAGCGCTTATTGTTATTTTCCTCTACATTTTAATTCGATTTAAGAACTGGAGCTACGGTACCGGTGCCGTTGCCGCACTAGCTCACGATACGCTAATTGTGGTTGGAATATTTTCAATACTTTACAACAGAGTTCCATTCGCGCTCGAAATTGACCAAGCATTTATTGCAGCCATACTTACCATTATTGGTTACTCTATTAACGACTCGGTAGTTATATTCGACCGTATTCGAGAGTATGTAGGTCTATATCCAAAACGCGATAGGCTTGCCATTATGAATAGCGCACTTAACGATACATTAAGCCGTACATTCTCAACATCGTTTAGTACGTTGGTTGTGCTAGTTCCAATCTTCTTCTTTGGAGGTGAAAGTATCCGCGGATTTATTTTCGGACTAATCATCGGCATACTTGTGGGTACCTACTCATCGCTATTTATTGCATCACCAGTTGCTTACGATTTGCAACTTAGACGTGCCAATAAAGAAGCCTCCAAAAAGAAATAGCAGACTAATCTAACATTGTTCAAGATATTTGAATCCTGCGGATAAATAATCCGCAGGATTTTTTTTGCTACATTTACACCATAAAATATCAATAAAATGTTACTATTTATAGGCGGTACCGAAATAGTTTTTATTGTAATTGCAGTGCTCATGCTATTTGGTGCAAAAAAAATTCCTGAAATAGCCCGAGCGCTTGGCAAAGGCTTTAGAGAATTTCAAAATGCAACCGACGAGATAAAACGAGAGATTGAATCGGTAAACGATAATAAAACTCCTGAACCCCCAAAGAAAAACACCGACGATAAACCCGCAGAATAGTTTTTTCCCCTACCATAATTATCCTACCAAAAATTAGCGTATCTTTGCAGCCCATTAATTTTTAACATCTTACAAGAGCAAAGTCAATTGCTCACAAACAACTACGTTTACCATGAATGAGAAAGACAGATTCGGAAAGAAACCCGTGAGGAGGAGTAAATCCGACGAAAATGAACCAGCAAGAGTTTACAAACCCCGCACAGCATCGCGACCCGAAAAACAGAGCAATCCATCACTAGGGGATGAGGCAAATACAGATTTTGATTCTCGCCCAAAGCGAACAGCTAGCAAAAAAACATTTTCTAAAGAAAATCCGAGAGAAGAGAAGGGGAGCAAAAGCGCTCCATTATACAAGCCTCGCACGGCTAAAAACCCTAAAGAACGAGTAGCAGAGAATGACCAAGGTTTTAAGAAAACCTCAAAACCCGAAAAGTCAGATAGCTTTCAAGCAGATAACAGCAAAGGCAACTACTACCAAGAAAAGTTTGGCAAGAAGAAACAGGAACGCCCTGAGGAAAAATTCGACAAGCCAAGAGAGAGTAAGATTATAAAAAAGGCCAAAACCGCACCCAAACAACCCGAGTTCGACAATTCGCTCAAAACCGATAAGGAAGGGTATATAAGAATTAACAAGTACATTGCCAACTCGGGGCTATGTAGCCGCCGCGAAGCCGATGAATATATCCAGAAAGGCTATATCTCGATTAACGGCGAGGTAGTAAAAGAAGTTGGAACAAAAGTAAAGCTAACCGACGAGGTATGCTATAGAGGCAAAAAGCTCGATCCAGAAAAAAAGGTATACATCCTTTTAAATAAACCAAAAGATTACGTTACCACCGTTGAAGATCCAAACGCATCGCGCACGGTTATGGATTTAATTGTTGGCGCATGCGACCAAAGGGTTTACCCTGTTGGCCGACTCGACAGGAACAGCACTGGCCTTTTGCTTTTCACTAACGACGGCGAGCTAACCACACGCTTAACACACCCAAGCTTTATGAAGAAAAAGATTTACGAAGTGGGCTTGGATAAAAGCGTTAAGCAAGAAGACATGAACACCATTAGAACTGGCGTTGAGATTGAAGGCGAAATGGTTGCTGCCGATGCCATTGAATATGTTGACACAAACGACAAATCGGTTATTGGCATCGAAATTCATTCGGGACAAAACCGAATTGTGCGAAAAATATTCGAGAAACTTGGCTACCGCGTTTATAAACTCGACAGGGTTTACTTTGCCGGATTAACAAAAAAGAATTTACCCCGAGGGAAATGGCGTTTCCTTACCCCAAAAGAGGTAAACATGCTAAAGATGAATAGGTTTTAAAACCATTTAACACATAAGGGGCTTCAGGTAAGCCCCTTAATTATTTAAAAATTACTACCTTCGGTAACCATTACTGAACATAGCTTTTAAATGATGAAAAGATTCGCCTTTGCCTTTCTGCTCCTTCTTCTATCCTCATTATCATTCGGTCAATTCACGCTACGCGGCAAGGTTGTCGACTCAAAAACTGGCGAACCACTGCCATTCGTAAACATTGTTTATAACGATCGTGGACAAGGCATAACCACCGAACTTAATGGCACCTTTTACCTGAGTTCAAAGGATCTGATTAAAAATATAAAGCTAAGCTATGTAGGCTACTCACCCAAACAAGTTAGCTTAACCAACAACGACAATAATAGGCAAATTACTATTGGGCTTAACCCGCTCGCATACCAAATAGATGAAGTTGTTGTTAAACCGGGGATTAACCCTGCCCACCGCATAATACATAATGTATTTGCTAACAGCAAAACCAATAATCCCGAAAGACTAAAACGATTTAGGTACAATAGCTACAATAAAATGTACTTTACGTTCGAAACAGACTCACTCGATGCTATTTCAAAAAACGATTCGATACCCAAAACAAAAGCCGACTCGCTTAACAAGAAAATAAAAGCCTTCAAAAATAAGCAGCACATTTTTATGATGGAATCGGTTACCGAACGAAATTTCAAGTACCCAAATAACAATAGCGAAACAGTACTTGCATCTCGAGTTTCGGGGCTAAAGGATCCGTTCTTTGTTTTCCTAGCCACACAGTTTCAATCGTTCTCATTTTACAATGAGTTGGTTAACCTTGGCGGCAAAAACTACCTTAACCCCATTAGCAAAGGGAGCACAAGTAGGTATCTATTCATTTTAGAAGATACGCTGTTTACACAAAGTTTCGATACCCTGTTTGTAATATCGTTTCGCCCATTAATTAAACACAATTTTAGCGCGCTAAAGGGAGTGCTAAACATCAACTCAAATGGCTACGCCATACAAAGCGTTATTGCAGAGCCAGTGGAACAACCCTCTCCGCTTTTTACCCTAAAAATTCAGCAGCGTTACGAAATGGTTGACAGCTCAAAATGGTTTCCCGTTGAGCTGAACACGAACCTTTACCTAAATATGGTAAACGCACAAGCCAAAGATACGGCCACTGGTCAGGTTTTACCCATATCGATAGCCGGAATTGGCAACTCATACATTAAGAATATTGACCTCAACCCTCAGCAACGGAACCGAGACTTTAGCCATATTGAGCTGACATTCGACCCGTTGGCTGGTGAAAAAGATGAGGACTTCTGGCTCCAATTCCGAAACGATAGCCTTACCCCTCAAGAGCAAAAAACCTACGAGGTAATTGATAGCCTAGGAGAAGAAATAAACCTTGATAGGCAAATGCGCATTGCCGAAACGCTGATTACTGGTAAAATTCCTGTTAAATTCTTAAACATCGACCTTAATAAGTTGCTAAACTATAACCAGTTCGAGGGTTATCGACTTGGACTTGGACTTGAGACAAACCAACGCATGCTAAGGTGGCTAACCCTTGGAGGATACTATGCATACGGCTTTACCGACAAAGAGCATAAGTACGGAGGATTTGCCCAAGCAACGCTAAGCCAAAGGCATCAGGTTAGCATTTCTGCTTCCTACCAGCACGATGTAAGAGAACCAGGTGAGCTGAAATTCCCAAAACCATTCGGACTAATTAATACCGATCAGTTTCGCAACTTTCTAATATGGAAAATGGATTATGTTGACAAGTATTCCGCAGGGTTTAACTTTAGGTTGCTTAAAAACTTTTCGGTTAGCCTTTCAGCAAGCCAGCTGCAGTTTACAACCACTTCGGGTTTTAATATAAACCTGCCATATGGTACGCCATTCAACACATTTACTACCAACGAATTTGGAGCCAATATACGGTTCGTTTGGAAAGAAACCTTTATGGAAACACCACGCGGGCTGCTTCCGTTAGGTTATGGCTTTCCGCTAATATGGGCAAGCTACCAAAAGGGGATAACGGACTTTGGAGGCAGCTTTAACTATAGCAGGTTAAGCACTCGAATCGACTACCAAATAAACCACCGCACCATTGGCAAAACAAGCATTACCTTTAATGCCGGTTTGCTCAGCGGCGATGTACCTACCCCTCTCCTACAGTTCGGACCAGGCAACAACGGCAAGTACCCAATTGATGCCACAGCATCGTTTGGTGCAATGGATCTTTACGAATTTGTCTCCGATAGATACGCTTACGCTTTTTTACGACACAACTTTGGAACCCTATTCTGGAAAACTAAATCGAAATACTTTAAACCCCAATTCGTACTAGTTCAAAACTTTGCCATTGGTAACTACACAAAAAAGCCATTGCAAAACTTTGAGCATGGGCAACCTCAAACCCTTAGCAAGGGTTACCATGAAAGCGGGCTACTAATTAACGGTATTCTATCAAACCCATTCTACTCGTTTGGCGTTGGCGCCTACTATCGCTGGGGCGATTACTCATCTGAAATTTGGCAAGAGAATATCGCAATAAAGCTAACGCTAAGTACCAATTTTTAGCAAAGGAATCCGATTCGTTTATTCTTAAAAAGGAGATAATGCAGCGCTTGCTGCAAAGAAAATTAAAGCCAAAGCAATTAAGGCCACATAAACAATGGCAATAATCCCTAAAAGTTTCCAAAACTTTCTTTGCATATCAAAAGCAGCATCAAGTTCAACACTGCTATTGCTCTCGAAGCTAGCCTTAAGCCCATTAGCATAGCCAAAAAGATATTTGTAAATGTAAAACATTAATACCGCAATAAGTAGATAAGCTATTCCAGCAAACTTACCTACACCAGCCATTGCACTTCCCAAACCAAAAAGCAACAAAAGAGCAACTAACACCATAAACCCACAAAAAACAAAACCCACAATACTAAGAAATCTCATCCAAGGTATAGTTCTTTTCAGATTCTCAACTGCCATCTGGCTTAACTTCACATCAGAATTCTCAACAATATTTTCCATTACTTTTAAATTTTTTTGTTTATTAATTAATGTTTTTAAAACTAGCTATTAATAGCTGTAATTCAAAAGGCTAATTAGAAATATCAGCGATTTCTTACTATCTTTGCAGCCCAAAAAAATTGTAATTCAGCACAATGGCACATAAATCTGGCTTTGTAAATATTATTGGAAATCCCAATGTTGGTAAATCAACCCTAATGAATGCGTTGGTAGGCGAACGCCTATCAATTATTACCAGCAAAGCGCAAACCACGCGTCATAGGATTATGGGAATTGTTAACAGTGATGATTTTCAGATTGTTTACTCCGATACTCCTGGTGTACTAAAGCCCTCGTACAAGCTACAGGAATCGATGATGAAGTTTGTTATGAGTGCCCTTGAGGATGCTGACGTAATACTCTACATAACCGACACGCACGAAACACCAAATAAGCACGAGGAGTTTTTAGATACACTGCGCAAGCAAAAAGTGCCCATAGTTCTTGTTATAAACAAGGTTGATTTAACCAATCAGGATGCACTTGAAGAGATGGTAGATGTATGGAAAAACCTTTTGCCCGCTGCAAGCATTATACCCGCTTCGGCACTTCATGGGTTCAACCTCGATACCATACTCAATGCCATACTGGCAAACCTACCCGAAGGCCCCGAATACTTTGATAAGGAAACGCTAACCGATCGTACGCTCCGATTCTTCACATCGGAGATAATCCGCGAAAAAGTGCTCACAACCTACCAAAAAGAGATACCCTACTCGGTTGAGGTTGATATTGAGGAGTATGTTGAGAGCGATAAAATTGATCGGATTAGAGCATTACTATATGTTACGCGCGAGTCGCAAAAAGCCATTATTATTGGGCATCAAGGGAAAAGCCTTAAAAAAGTAGGAACCGAGGCCCGCATTGAGATGGAAAAATTTTTGGGCAAAAAAGTTTTCCTCGAGCTCTTCGTTAAAGTTGATCCTAACTGGCGAAACGACGAGAACAAGCTGAAACGATTTGGTTACATTCAGTAGCGGGGCAGGTTAAAATCAACTAGAAAAAACATAAAACAATGGGAAATATTGTTGCCATAGTAGGCAGACCAAATGTGGGTAAATCAACCCTTTTCAATAGGCTTATTGGCCAGCGCAAAGCAATTGTCGATGAGATTTCGGGAGTTACGCGCGACCGAATTTATGGCAAATCCGACTGGAACGGCAAAGAATTCTCCGTAATCGATACAGGTGGATGGATTACCAACTCCGAGGATATGTTTGAAGGCGAAATTCGCAAGCAGGTTACCATAGCAATTGAGGAGGCCGATGTAATACTCTTTCTGGTTGATGTGGCTACTGGCATTACCGACATGGATACTGAGGTTGCCCATATGCTTAGGCGAACAAAGAAAAAAGTTATTCTGGTTGCAAATAAGGTGGATAATCACCTTCGCATGCAGGATGCCTACGAGTTTTACAACCTAGGGCTTGGCGATCCATTCAGCATATCGTCAATGAATGGTAGCGGAACAGGCGATTTACTCGACGAGCTTGTAAAATCGTTCGAGAAAGATACCCTTGACGAGGAAGAGCTCGATATTCCAAGAATAACCATTGTGGGCCGACCAAACGTGGGCAAATCGTCGCTCATAAATGCGCTGGTTGGCGAAGAGAGAAATATTGTAACCCCAGTTGCAGGCACAACACGCGACTCGGTACATACGCGTTACAACAAATTTGGGCACGACTTTGTAATTGTTGATACTGCTGGCCTCCGCAAAAAGGGAAAAGTTACCGAGGATCTGGAATTCTACTCGGTACTCCGCTCCATTAGAGCCATTGAAAACTCCGATGTTTGCATACTTATGGTTGACGCAACTACCGGCATTGAAGCGCAAGACATGCATATTTTCAACCTTATAGTTCGCAACAGAAAAGGAGTTGTGCTTGTAGTTAACAAGTGGGATTTAGTTGAGAAAGACAACAAAACAACTAGCGAGCATACCGAGGGAATTAAAAAAAGGATTGCACCTTTCAACGATATTCCAATCATTTTCACCTCGGCGCTTACCAAACAGCGTATACTAAAGGTTCTTGAAGAATCTATGCAGGTATATGCTAACCGCACTCAACGAATTTCCACCTCAGTGCTCAACGAGTTTAGCCAAGAGGTTGTTGATGCATACCCGCCACCAGCATATAAAGGGAAATACATAAAAATAAAGTATGCCACTCAGCTGCCAACGCATGCCCCATCATTTGCGTTCTTCTGTAACTTACCGCAATACAT
>CAZGQZ010000064.1:0-9360 GCA_964527985.1 uncultured Rikenellaceae bacterium
GGCAATAAGCTCAAAGAGCAGGAAGGCTACAAATGTTAACCCAATAAACATAATGGCATACTTAGCGCTGCGGGTGTTTTTTTGGTAATGGTCAACGGGGACTAGTAGCTCAACCCCAAATGCCGATTCGGTAACGTTATACTCGCCCCCTGTCCATTGCTGTGGATAGTTGCGATTAAGATTAAGCACTTTCCATTCGGCAGTAAAACCTTTTTCGTTAATATTTCTGTCAATTGGTAAAAACGCACCGTTGAAGCTTGGGTTTACCCATGTCGACTCAATTTTTACATCGGTTTGCTTGCCCAACGGAATAAAGCTAAGCGATTGGCTCCCGTTTAGCTCAAGGTTAAGCTTAAATGTTATGCCAGTTGTGTTAAGCAGATCGATGTTGCAAGATAACCCCGAGTTAACAATGTCTCTGGCTCCTGCGCCTGGGTTCATCTCAATGGGCTTATCGTTTATGTATATCTCAATCCTATTGCGTATTCCTCGCATATCGGAAATACCAAACATTAGGGTTGCTTCATCCCACAACACATTTTGGTTAGGGATTTTGAGCAGCTGCATATTAGGTTGCGAAAACTCTCCCCACAAGTCGATTGAACCTTTGTACACAGGTACTTTGTAGATGCCCCTGTACCTTGTTTCGGGGGTTATGCTACCCGATGCGTTTAAGGTGTTTGGCAAAAAATACGCATTCTTTTTCAGAGCATAGGGTTTGCCGTCAGTTCCTTCGGCGTAAGCAATGTAGGGGATAACAATTACTGGTCCGGTGAGGGTTTGGGGGTAACCCCATTTTTGTCCCACTTCGTTGTATACCTGCTGAAACGATTGTTCGCGCTCTCGAATAAGCGATTGGATCATTGATGCAGGAATTAGAAGTAGTAAAGCTAGAATTGCAATGCCAATTACTTTTAGGGTCTTCGATTCTTTAAGCCATTGTTTTTTCTCTGGGCTAATCATAATGATAATTTTTTTGGTTGATGATTGAAGAAAAAGTGGTTGAGAATTACGAAGTAAATGTAGGCAAGAATACTGTTAACAAAACAAAAAACCGCCCTGTTGGGCGGTTAAAAATGGTTAAAGGAAATTAAAACGATTTTAGGCAATCATCAACACTTTCCCTAATGTCGAACACGGTTTGCAGCTGCAATAGCTTAACCAGTTCCATTACCTCGGGGGCAATATTGCATAGCTTGAGCATGGCATTATTGCTTTTGGCTGTTCGTAAAACCGACAGCAAAGCACCAAACCCAGAGCTGTCGATATATTCAACCCCTGCAAGGTTGATCACAATTTTCATTTCGGGCTGATCAATAAGCTTGGCTACATCAACTTTAAACCTTTGCGATAAGGCAACATTAAGCTTATTTTCTGTTTCCATGGAAACTATAAGCACATCGTCAATTTTTTCTATGTTTATCATATGGGTTCTGTTTAGTAATTCTTAATAAAGTGGTCAAGCTCATGTAATGCTTTTTGGCTAACGGTTTTAAATTCGCTTATGAGAATAGGGTATTTATCTTGATTAGTTCCCTCTTTTGCAATTGTTTCAAGCTCTTTCATGCTGGCTGCAAGGTTTGTAATCCCTATTGTAGATACGCTACCCTTTATTTTGTGTGCTAGCTTCCCAAGTGCAACAAAATCTTTAATTGAGTAAAGCTTGTCGAGTTCGCTTGCAAAGGAAACGGCTTGAGTTTTAAACATCGATATTAAATCCGACACAAGCTCCTTGTTCCCATCCGAGACAAGGTTTATCTGCTCAATGTCAATGTATGAATAGCTTTGCATTAATTTAATTTATGGGAGCCAAATTTTCGCTTAAGCGAAGCAATATTAATAGCTCATTCAATTTACAAATTAAATCTATATCCTTGTCCAATCCAAATATTTTTATTTAAACATGTGTAAAATTTTCTGCTGCATAACAAGTGGTTTCAACCACATAATTGGTGGTAAGGGTTGGGTAAAACCAAAAAAATCGTGTAGGTTTGTACACACAATAATTGTTTAATAATTAACTATAACTATAATGAATAGCACGCCATTTACAAAGTTTCATATTGAGCTTGGAGCTAAAATGGTTCCCTTTGCTGGCTACAATATGCCTATTGAGTATACTGGTATTAACGATGAGCATATAACCGTTCGCGAAAAAGTTGGTGTTTTCGATGTTTCGCACATGGGCGAGGTTTGGGTAAAGGGCCCAAACGCTCTCGATTTTCTTCAGTATGTTACTTCGAACGATGTTGCAGCGCTTGTCGATGGTAAGGTTCAGTATTCTTGCTTCCCAAATGGTAAGGGCGGTATTGTTGATGATTTGCTCGTTTATCGTATTAATAATGAGACCTATTTGCTAGTGATAAATGCAGCAAATATCAAAAAGGATTGGGAGTGGTTAAGCAGCATAGCTCCAAAATTTAACCTTACACCTGGTCAGGAGTTATACAATGCCTCTGATGAAATTGCCCAGCTTGCTGTGCAGGGTCCGCTTGCTCTTAAGGCAATGCAAAAGCTAACCAATGAGCCCATTGAGGACATGGAGTACTACACCTTTAAAAAGATTGAGTTTGCTGGTATAAAAGAGGTAATTCTTTCAACTACTGGTTATACAGGTGCTGGAGGTTGCGAAATATACTGCGCAAACGAAGATGCTGAAAAGCTTTGGAAAGCAGTTTTTGATGCCGGTCAAGAGTTTGGCATTAAACCCATTGGACTTGGTGCACGCGATACGCTTCGCCTCGAAATGGGATTCTGCTTATACGGTAACGATATTAACGATAGCACATCGCCATTAGAAGCAGGTTTAGGATGGATAACAAAATTTGTTGACCATAAAAACTTTATAGATAAAGACTATATGCTAAAGCTTAAGGCCGATGGCTTAAAGCGCAGGCTGGTTGGTTTTGTTATGGAAGACAGAGGTATTCCTCGCCAACACTACGAAATTGTTGACGCGCAAGGTGAGGTAATTGGCGAAGTTACTTCAGGAACCATGTCGCCTATGATGAAGATTGGAATCGGAATGGGCTATGTTCTAGCCCAATACGCCAAGGCCGAAACCGAGATCTTTATCAGCGTTCGTAATAAGAACCTTAAGGCAAAAGTGGTTAAACTACCCATTTATAAGAAGTAGGTAAAATAAGATTATTCCTAGGGTGTAGAGTTCGATATTGAAGTCGTCTTTACACCTTATTTTTTAAATAGCTATGGAAATTCGAACAGTCGAAGTTTGCTTCAACCCCGAAAATTTGGAATACTACGATTATTCCAACTGTCATATTGTTGTTGTTGATGTGCTTAGAGCCACATCGGCTATTTGTGCAGCATTTGCAAACGGAGCAAACAGCATAATACCAATTCCCACCGTCGAAGAGGCAAGAGAAGCAAAAAAGAAGGGGTACATGGTTGCTGCTGAGCGAAATGGCATTACCCTCGATTTTGCTGACTTTGGTAACTCACCGTTTAACTTTACTCCTGAACGAATAGGTGGTAAGGACGTTGCATATAGCACAACTAATGGAACACAAGCAATTGTTAAAGCTTCGGGTGGATTAAGCGTAGCAATAGGTTCGTTCTTAAACCTTAATTCAGTTGCCAAATGGCTAAATGCCAAGGAGCAAGGCAATGCACTAATTCTTTGTGCTGGTTGGAAAGGACGATTTTGCCTTGAAGATACGCTATTCGCTGGTGCGCTTTCGGAGATACTGATTAATTCATACTCGTATACCTCAATTAGCGATTCGGTGCAAGCTTCGCTTCAACTTTGGAATACTGCTAAAACCGACCTGTTTTCATACCTCGAGCTGATAGCCCAAAGGCACAGGTTAAAAAAAATGGGGCTCGACGATGTACTAGAGTACTGCTTTACACCCAATAGCACATCGAAAGTTCCCGAACTAGCCAATGGAAGGTTAGTGGTGCTGGACTAGGTTTTCTCATCCTCTTTTATACTGCTTTATATCATTCTTAATTATTAGGAAATATCAAAAAATAGCTGGAAATTTGACAGAAATATACGTTTTGTGTAACAGATTAAAACCATTCAACTATGAAGAAACATAATTTCAATGCCGGTCCATGTATCCTACCCGAGGTAGCTTTACAAAATACAGCAAAAGCTGTTCTCGATTTAGATGGGATAGGTTTATCACTACTTACAATTTCACATCGCTCTAAAGAGTTTCAGGCCATTATGGATGAAACCGTTGCTCTTTGGAAAGAGCTGCTAAATATTCCCGAAGGTTACCAAGTACTCTTTTTAGGTGGAGGTGCAAGTTCTCAGTTTTGCATGGTTCCATTTAACCTAATGAACAAAAAAGCGGTATATCTTGAAACTGGCGTTTGGGCAAAGAAAGCGCTAAAAGAGGCTAAATTCTTTGGCGATGCTTCTGCCGTTGCCTCATCAGCAGATAAAAATTTCACATACATACCTAAAGGGTATAATATTCCTGCCGATGCTGATTATTTCCACATTACAACAAACAATACCATATACGGAACCGAGATTCACGAGGATATGGATTGCCCTGTTAACCTTATTGCCGACATGTCATCCGATATAATGAGCCGCCCTGTTGATGTTAGCAAGTATGCGCTTATTTATGGTGGAGCCCAGAAAAATGTTGGTCCTGCTGGGGTAACTTTCGTAATTGTTCGCGAAGATGTTCTTGGTAAAGTGGAAAGACCAATACCAACTATGCTCAACTATACTACTCATATTGAAGGTGGTTCAATGTTTAATACTCCCCCATGCGGTGCAATTTACACTATGCGCGAAACCTTGAAGTGGGTTAAGGGTCTAGGTGGTTTACAGAAGATGTATGAGATGAACAAGAAGAAAGCCCAACTACTTTACGATGAAATTGACAGAAATAAGATGTTTGTTGGTACCGCAGCTAAAGAAGACCGTTCATTAATGAACATATGCTTTGTTATGAATGAGCAGTACAAAGAGAAAGAAGCCGATTTTATGGAGTACGCTAAGAATGCTGGAATGGTGGGAATAAAAGGACACCGCTCCGTTGGTGGCTTTAGAGCATCTACTTATAATGCTTTACCAATTGAAAGCGTTCAGGCATTGGTTGACTGCATGAAGGCTTTTGAAAAGGCAAATGCTTAATTTTTACTTAATTAAATGGGTTGTTATTTTAAGTTACAACCCATTTATTATTTTGTTAAAACTATAAACCAATAAAATATTGTGCTATGGCTAAAGTACTTGTAGCAACCGAAAAACCTTTCGCCAAAGAGGCTGTGGAAGGAATTAAAAAGATAGTTGAAGGTTCAGGATTCGAGTTTGCTTTGCTCGAAAAGTATACCGATAAGGCACAGCTATTGAATGCCGTTGCCGACGTTGATGCAATTATCGTAAGAAGCGATGTAGTTTCGGCCGATGTTGTTGAGGCTGCAAAAAACTTGAAAATTGTAGTTCGCGCCGGAGCGGGTTACGATAATCTCGATCTTGCTGCTTGCTCAGCAAAGGGTGTTGTAGCTATGAATACTCCTGGCCAAAACTCAAATGCAGTGGCTGAGCTAGCGTTGGGCATGATGATATACATGGCCCGAAATCAGTTTACCCCATCGGCTGGTACCGAAATAATGGGTAAGCGATTAGGAATTCATGCCTACGGAAACGTTGGTAAACTTGTGGCATCGCATGCTAAAGGGTTTGGTATGGAAATTTACGCTTTCGATCCTTTTGTGAAAAAGGAAGATATGGAAAAAGATGGCGTAAAAGTGGTAAATTCTGTTGAGGAGTTATATGCTGTTAGCGATTATCTATCACTTCATATTCCAGCAAACGATAAAACCAAAAAATCTGTAGGGTACGAACTTCTATCGAAAATGCCTAAAGGCGGAACGCTTATTAATACTGCACGTAAAGAGGTTATTGATGAGGAAGGACTTGCAAAAGCCCTTGAGGAGCGTTCTGACCTAAAGTATGCAACCGACATTGCTGCTGACAGCCAGATGGCTCTTTCCGAAAAATTTGGCACAAGAGTTTTTGCTACCCCTAAAAAAATGGGTGCTCAAACATCTGAGGCTAATATTAATGCCGGATTAGCAGCAGCGAATCAAATAGTAAACTATATAAAGAACGGCGATAAAACCTTTCAGGTTAATAAGTAGTACTGTTAGGTTTATAAACACTTCTGGCTCCTGCTATAATGTAAACTCTTTAAGTTTTGAGGGTTTCCCTTGCAGCAGGAGTTCGTTTAAACGAATTACTTAATGCTTTTTTTTCAATAATAAATCTTTTTAAAATTATGGTAAAGATTAAACCATTTAAGGGTATACGTCCGCCCAAAGAGCTAGCTAAAGAGGTTGCTTCGCGCCCTTATGATGTGCTAAACTCACAAGAGGCAAAAACCGAAGCAGGTGAGAAATCGCTTTTGCACATTATTAAGCCTGAAATTGATTTCGATCCAATTATCGATGAGCATTCACAACCAGCATATGATAAGGCTGTTGAGAACTTCAAGAAATGGCAACAAAAGGGTTGGTTAGTACAAGATCAGCAAGAGAAGTACTACGTTTACGCCCAAACCATGGATGGTAGAACCCAATATGGTTTAGCGGTTGCATGCCATTTCGAAGATTATATGGAGGGTAAAATAAAGAAGCATGAGCTTACTAGGCCAGATAAAGAGGAAGACAGGATGATTCACGTTCGTAATCAGAATGCAAACATCGAACCTGTTTTCTTTGCCTATCCAGCCATAAGCGAAATCGATAGCATTGTTAATGAGGTTGTAACAAGCCAAAAACCCGAGTATGACTTTGTGGCTGAAGATGGTTTTGGTCATCATCTTTGGGTAATTAATGATGAGCAGAAGATTAACAGGATAACCGAAATATTTGCGCAACAACCAGCATTGTACGTTGCCGATGGGCACCACCGTACTGCAGCAGCTGCAAGAGTTGGACAGGAAAAGAAAAGTAAGAACCCAAATCATACCGGCAATGAGGAGTACAACTACTTTTTGGCTGTAATCTTCCCTGACGATCAGCTTAGCATTATTGACTACAATCGAGTTGTTAAGGATTTAAATGGCCTTACACCAGCACAGCTTATCGAAAAAATTGGCGAAAAGTTTGATGTTGAGGAGAAGGGAACAGAAATTTTCAAACCCCATTCTCTGCACAACTTTAGCATGTATCTCGATGGTAAATGGTACTCGCTTACTGCCAAACAAGGTACATA
This sequence comes from uncultured Rikenellaceae bacterium, assembly GCA_964527985.1. GTDB lineage: Bacteria > Bacteroidota > Bacteroidia > Bacteroidales > Tenuifilaceae > Perlabentimonas. The sequence goes on from CAZGQZ010000064.1 coordinate 7,208, forward strand.
CGACGATAGCGATCCTATTGGTGTGCTTGATGTGACAGTTTTGTCAAGCCATGTACTCGATAACATACTTGATATTAAAGATTTAAGAACTTCGAAGCGTATTGATTTTGTTGGAGGTATTAGAGGTTTAGGAGAGTTGAAGAAACGAGTTGATAGTGGCGAAATGGCTGTAGCATTCGCGTTATATCCAGTATCAATGCAGCAGCTTATTGATATTGCTGATACAGGAAATATCATGCCACCCAAAACAACTTGGTTTGAACCTAAACTTCGAAGCGGATTGGTTATTCACAGTTTAGATTAAACATAATTAACTTTATTTTGCTGAATCGGACAGTCAAAACTGTCCGATTCTTTTTTGCACTATGTTCAATATTCAAAATAGATTATTGTTTTGCGAATAATCCTATAGTATGTTAACTTTGCCTCAAAGCATTAAATATATGAGTATAGCCAATAGCCTGAAAAGCATAATTGCAGAGTTACCCGATAATGTTACGCTTGTAGCAATTTCAAAAACGCATCCACCCGAAGTGGTAATGGAGGTATACAATGCAGGGCAAAGAGTTTTTGGCGAGAACAAAGTGCAAGAGCTTGTCGCAAAGCACGAGGAGTTACCCAAAGACATTGAATGGCACATGGTGGGGCACCTTCAAACCAATAAGGTTAAGTATATTGCACCTTTTGTCCATCTTATCCATTCTGTTGATAGTTTAAAGCTGCTTAAGGAGATTAACAAACAAGCAAAGAAAGCGGACAGGCAAATAAATTGCTTATTGCAAGTGCATATTGCTGAGGAGGATACCAAGTTTGGGTTTAGCGCTGCTGAACTTAAAGAAATGCTTGATTCTGATACTTTTGCTCAATTATCGCATGTTAAGGTGGTAGGACTAATGGGCATGGCCACTTTCACCGATAATACAGAACAGGTGAGGAGGGAGTTTCGCTCTTTATCAAATTTATATGCCGATTTAAAAGCAACCTATTTTAGTAGTAGCAATTTTAGCATTTTATCTATGGGCATGTCAGGCGATTATAGCATTGCAATTCAAGAGGGAAGCACCATGGTGCGTATTGGAAGTAGTATTTTTGGCGAAAGGTTTTATGGAAACAAGTAAAAAAATTCATATTTTTCCGAACAAATTACACTCCTAATAGAAACCAAAATGGCAAATTTAGAAACCACCTACTTGGGGTTAAAACTCAAAAACCCAATAATTGTTAGCAGTTCGGGTCTTACGTCGAATGTTGAGTCTATTAAAAAGCTTGCAGACAATGGTGCAGCCGCCGTTGTGCTAAAGTCTCTTTTTGAAGAGCAAATTCTTCAAGAAGCCGGATCGCTTTCTGTGCACTCCGATTATCCCGAAGCAGAGGATTACCTTAAATCATACGTAACGAGTAACAATGTTGACAAATATCTTGAGCTAATTTCAGGTGCAAAGAAAGCCGTGGATATTCCGGTAATTGCTAGCATTAATTGTATCTCGGCTACAAAGTGGATCGATTTTGCAGCAAAAATTCAGGAAGCAGGTGCCGATGCCCTTGAAATAAACGTTTTTATTTTACCAACCGATAGCCGAAAAAAGGCAGATGACTATGAAGAAGTTTATTTTACTCTTGCCGAAAAGCTGAAGAAAATCATCACTATTCCTTTCACCTTTAAACTGGGTGATCATTTTACAAATCCCTTGCGAATTATTGAGCAGCTTTGGTATAGAGATGTTAAGGGAGTTGTGCTTTTTAACCGTTTTTTTGCTCCCGATATCGACATCGAAAAGATGAAAGTAGTTTCTGCAGAAGTGTTTAGCAATCCTGCCGATATTCGCGATTCGCTACGTTGGGTAGCCATTGCCAATCAGGTTATCCCAAAGATTGATATATCGGCATCAACAGGAGTGCATAACGGAGAGGCTGTTGTAAAACTTATACTTGCTGGTGCAACAAGTGTACAGGTTTGCTCAACCTTATACAAAAATGGACACACATACCTTAAGTCGTTAGTTGATTTCCTATCGAATTGGATGGATACTAAAGGGTTTAATTCAATAGAAAGTTTTAGGGGCAAAATGAACTATGGAAAAATTGGCGACCCCGATGTTTATGAGCGGAGCCAGTTTATGAAATACTACTCTAGCTACGAGTAATATTTATTT
>CAZGQZ010000064.1:9460-11613 GCA_964527985.1 uncultured Rikenellaceae bacterium
CTCCTCGTCGGAACTTTTCTTAAGAGCACTAATTAACGCTTTTTGTTTCTCGTTTGTACCTTGTTTCTTTTCTAAAACCATTTGCTTTATATTTTGGGCTGCAAATGTAATAATCAATAGCCAAATATCGGAGCATTCTTTAATCAAAGTTTTACCGCATTAAAAACCTCCATTTGCATGTGTTGATTGTTGATATTATTCGCTTTGCAATAAAGTCTTTATGCTGTTTAGTAGGATATAAAAAAAAAAAACTATACTTTCGGGATTGTATAATTGGCAAAAGCCGAACATTTTTTGCTAAATTTACTACAACTTTTTACCAAAGTTTACTTTTTACACTATATAAACTAAAACTACTATGGCAATAAGGTTCGTTAACTCAAAGGCAAGTTTAGTTTTGTTTTTTTTAGCACTAGCTGGCCTATTTGGCTGTGCCTCCGATTCATCAAAGCAGGATAGGGTTGAGGTTGATGCAAAGGATATTGTTGTTGATGATGACGTTAAGTCTGGAGTGCAAACAGCACGTCAAATTTTTTACTCTCTACCTTCGCCATTAGAAACTGCCATGATATTAAAGAGGTCTGGAGCCGAGTATAACCCAGAAATACTCAATCCAGTGGAAAATATTTCGCGATACACAACCAGCAAGAGCATGGCTTTAAACCTTGGCATTTACAGTACAAACCTCAGCTATGCTAGCTTGTTCGATCAAACACAAGCCTCAATAAAATATATGACGGCCTCAAAAAAGATGGCCGAGGGGCTCGGAATACTAAATGCTATCGACAATACCGTAATTCAGCGCCTTGAGGAAAATGTGAATAATCGAGATGTAATTATGGAGATTATTTCCGAAACATTTCTCAATACAAATTCCATACTCGAAGAAAACGATAGGGTCGCAATTGGTTCCATAATACTTGTAGGTGGTTGGCTCGAGGGTTTATACATTGCCACATCGCTTGTCGATGATATTTCTTCGGCAGATAATGAGCTTGTTGATAGGATTATTGATCAAAAATTATCGATGTCAACAGTTATTAGGCTTTTAGAGCAGCATAACGATAATGCTGATGTTAGAGATGTACTTAAGGATATTAAAGAGCTTAATACAATTTACGATAAGATTCAAGTTTCGGTTTCTCAGGTAGAAGTTGTAACCGATAACTCTACAACCACAACTTTACGTAGCAAAAATGTGGTATCAGTTAATCCTGCTGTATTCAACGAACTTAAGGATAAAGTAATTGAAATTCGCACTAAGTATATAATGTAAAAGCACTCAATATGAGATCACTGGTTTACATACTTTTTCTTGGCCTATTCGCAATGAGTTCCTTTACAGGAACCGCCCAATGTAAAAATTTTGCAAAAAGGGTTTGCCGGTTAGAGCTTGCCCCGTTTATACATGATGGAAACTACAATGCAGCCATTTTAACCGAGGGTGAAGATGCCGAACTATTTAAAACCTTTTACGCAGGGCAGGAGTACCGTATTGCTGTTTGCGGTTCAGAAACTTTAGCAAAAGTAGAATTTCAGGTACTAGATGTGGAGCGAAGAGTGTTATATACCAATGCCTCTAAAAATTTTGCTCCATACTGGGATTTCAAGGTGGAGGCTACTCAGCAGCTAATTATTACGGTAAAAGTTCACGATAACCCTGGATCGAGTAATTCTGATATGCTTGAGAGTGGGTGCGTTGCCATTATGTTTGGACTTAAGCCCGATTGATTATATTTAACCGATTATTAAAGCCGCATTAGCGGCTTTTTTTATGGGGTAATTTTTCCCTTTAGAAATGAACCTGTATGGCTTTGTTTACACTGTACAATATCGTGCGGAGTTCCTGATGCAACAATCTCACCGCCTTTTTCGCCGCCATCTGGCCCTAAATCAACAATCCAATCGGCACACTTTATAACCTCTAAGTTGTGCTCAACCACAATTAGGCTATGGCCTTTATGGATTAGTGCTTCGAATGAGCTTATTAGTTTTTTAATGTCATGGAAATGTAGTCCGGTTGTAGGTTCATCGAATATGAAGAGGTGTGGTTTAACAGCCTGTTCTTTCTGTAAAAAGTAGGCGAGTTTAACCCTTTGGCTTTCGCCTCCGCTGAGCGTGCTCGACGATTGACCGAGTTTTATGTATCCCAG
>CAZGQZ010000065.1:0-1717 GCA_964527985.1 uncultured Rikenellaceae bacterium
ATAACGCATCACTCAACACTTTTCCAAATATTTTTACGGGTTTTTTTGAAGAAAAATAACAAAGAGGATTATTCAGTTGTCAATCAGTATACTTAGAAATGTAGATTTTTCAAAAAAGTAGTTCAACTATCGTGGTGATTTAAAATCTGAAGACAGATCAACAGAAATTATAAACTGCTGCTGGTGGCTTACATTACCCTCGGCAAAGTGGAATGAGTATGTAAATGCGCCACTTACTTTTTTAAAGTTCAACATCTTATAATAAACATCGGTACGATTATACTGTTTTAGCCGATAAAATGGATCGCCCCAATCTAAATTATGCCCTTGACCGTAGTAGAACGAATTCAGTATGCCTAACCCCTTGTAATCGATACTAAAGTCGACAATTACACCATTAGGCGAATGCCATCCACTAACATTTCGTTCGCGTTCGAAAGACTTAATCCCAGAAAAACTCAGTTTAAGGGTGTCGAAAAATATATAATTGGACGCATTTATGCCTAGGGTAAGAAGGACAACTCCATTATCGCGAAGATGATCACCCTCCTGAGGAATTGCGGTTCCTGCGTGGTGATACATGTAGATATGGTTCTCAAAATAAAGCATTTTATAGGAAAACCCTCCTTTGCCCCCCATTATAAATGTCTCGCGATTGATGTTTGTTTGCCTACTGGTCCAGTCCAAATAAACACTTTGATTAAATGTACCTTTACTATATGTCCAGAACAAGCCACTAATATAAGGTCGGTAATAGTAAAGAGAATCATAATAAATAGCCTTTGGAGCTGAACCTAAATGCTGCTTTCGAGGGAAAACACCAAAGTTAAAGCTAAAGGCATTGCTTTCCATACCATAATATATATAGGGGTTTATCTTGTCGAATTGGCTTGTGCTTCCAAACTCTTTTAAAGCATTTAAACCAACATTAAGCGTGTGAATTGAATCGAATTTGAGGTAAATTTCTGGTGCTAACTGAACTCCAAGTATTGATTGAGGAATCTGAACGGATGCATCATACTCCCTATTATCGGCAAAGCCGAATAACTGTGCACGCCAGCCTAGGCTTTGTGAGTGGAGATTGGTTAGAATAAAAACAAAAATTACGGTAAACAGGATCTTTCTCATACTAATTATTCTTTTGGCTAGGCTCCCCTAAAGGTAATGAAATAGTTTGCCAGAAAGTTCCAAACGGTAACCGCTCCAATGGCAAACACCTTTGCAAGGTAAAAGTTAAGCTTAAACTTGTCGTTTAATATATATATAAGGTAATTGTTAAGCAGCAAACCAACCACAGAGATTCCAATAAACAAAGAATACTCCAGAGCAATCTCTTCACTTTTGCTAGCAAACGTCCACACTCGATTTAAAACGTAGTTTGATGATGCCGCAACCGTAAAGCCTATTGAGTTTGCAATATACTTGTTTAGCCTAAAAATTTCTTTGCATATCCATGTGAAGGCGAAATCGACAAACACCCCCGACAGGCCAACTAGGCCATACTTAAAAAACTTAACTATAAAATCCACTACTTAACGTTTACTTGTATATAAGGTGTTGCTGTTGTTTCAATAAAGTTTGGAGCCTTAAGGCAAACCCACATTTTATAATCGCCAGAATAGTTACTGGGAATACTAAATGAAAGAACCCCATCAGTAGATTCGTTTGGGGCAAGAACTGTTTGGCTAAGCTCAGCTGTTGCCTTTGTGGTTTTAAA
>CAZGQZ010000065.1:1817-4171 GCA_964527985.1 uncultured Rikenellaceae bacterium
AGCACCACAACCGTATCGTTTCGAAACTGCTCGTCGAACTGCCAAATATCGAACTGTGTATCCCTGTATCTTACGCCACCCAACGAGTGCACTGGTTGTTGTGCATAGAACATATATTTTGACGGTAGCTGAAATTGGTTGAACACAACCAAAGGGGTTCCATTAACTACCTCTTTAAGGCTTAACATTCGCTGTTTATGACCATGCCATTCGGTTTTAATAGGAAGAATATCGAAAACCAAAAAAAATCGGGCGGCCATTAGGAGCACCAACGATGGTGCAATCCATTTAAACGTAAAACGTCTAAGCTTTTCATTTACTAGCGCCTCTTTAACTACAAGTATTATTAAGGCTATGCTTAACGCTACTGTCCAATGCGGATTAACATAACCTTTAAAATTTGAAAGGGTGAAGAACACAAAAAACCCAACTACGATAAAAACTAAGGCTCTCTCAAATAAATCATAAGCTTTTCGCTTAAAAAGCACATAAAAAAGAGCGCCTAGCGTTAGCGGATTGAAAACTGCCAGCTGGTTGGCTAAAAACTCAAAAAAATAGTCGAGATGGAAAAAACTTGAACGCTGAAATAAATGGTATGTAATTGAAGGGAAACCATTATTTATTTGCCATGCAACATGCGGGCTTAGCAGGGCTAGGGCAAAAACACCCGAAATATAAAACTTGTAATTTAGCAGAAGCCTCAGGTTTGAAAGCACTAAAAATCCGATAAAAAGAACCCCATGATACTTACTGTAAAGCATTAAGGCCATTGAAAGTCCAAGTAAAAGGATATTACCCGTATTGTCTCTCTCAATAAAACGCTTGTATGCTAAAAGAAACAGCGCAGCAAAAAGGAGCATTGGTCCGTCGGGAGCCGAAATAAAGCCATAGGCCTGAATCATCACCACCGAAAAGGCTACTGTAAAAAACAGCCAAATAGTTTTCTTGGTTGGTTCAGCATCGATAAGCTTAAAAACAATAAGCAAAAAAGGGAGCTGAATAAGGGCAGTAAAAAATCGAACCCCAAGTTCGCCATCAAACAGTAGAGTTCCCAAATATATTACCAAGCCAACCATTGGTGGATGGTCATAGTAACCCCAAGCTAAGTGTTGCGAGTAAATCCAGTAGTAAGCCTCATCGTTACCAATCTCTGTAAATGCAGCCTGCAGTATATTGAGCGCAAACCAAGCCAACAGCAGCTTCAGGAATAAAAACCTCTCGGCTGATAGTATTCTTCTAAACGACACCATTAATTGTTGATTTTTCGATTATTGCGCAAAATTAGTAAAATTAAACAAAGTCGATGTTATTAAATTGTTTGGCAATTAACAACAGCGGGATAATATTGAGCGAAACAAGCAATAATCAATTATTAAAATTGCATAAAAAACCTACATGCCTCAAAACCATTGACGATTCTTTCCTATCTTTGCACAATAACAATTATAAATCGATGAGCAATTTAGTAATTATTCCTACCTACAACGAAAAAGATAACATTGAGCGAATGGTCAGAAAGGTTATGTCGCTTGAGAATAGCTATAACCTACTAATTATTGATGATGGGTCACCCGATGGAACTGGAACCATTGTTAAAGAGCTAATGCAAGAGTTTACCGATAGGCTTTTTATAGTTGAGCGAAAAGGAAAACTTGGTTTAGGCACTGCATACATTGCTGGCTTTAAATGGGCTCTTGAGCATGGATACGATTATATTTTTGAAATGGATGCCGATTTCTCGCACAACCCTGAGGATTTAAACCAGCTTTACAGCGCATGCCTTAACGGAGCCGATTTAGCCATTGGTTCGCGTTACATAAAAGGGGTAAACGTAGTAAACTGGCCTATGGGCAGAGTGCTAATGTCATACTTCGCATCGGCATATGTTAGGTTTGTTACCCGCATGAAGATTATGGACACTACAGCTGGTTTTAAATGCTATACGTCCAAAGTGCTTAAAGCCATTAACCTCGATGAAATTAAGCTGAAAGGTTACGGATTTCAAATTGAAATGAAGTTTACCGCCTGGAAACTTGGCTTTAACATAGTTGAAGTGCCCATTGTATTTACCGAGCGGCGCGAAGGGGTTTCGAAAATGAGCGGCGGAATATTTAACGAAGCATTTTGGGGTATACTCCGAATGAAGTTCCGAAGCTTCTTTAAAACATATAAAAGAGCGGGCGAAAACACCAATAAGTAAAGCGAATAATTATGAGTTCAATCCTGATAAAAAACGCAACTATAATTAACGAAGGCAAGCACACCCTCGGCAATGTATTTATAAACAACAGCAGGATTGAGAGAATTGACTACTCATCAAACAATGAGCTTCCCGAGGCCGAAATCACCATTGA
>CAZGQZ010000065.1:4271-10115 GCA_964527985.1 uncultured Rikenellaceae bacterium
AGAGAATTGACTACTCATCAAACAATGAGCTTCCCGAGGCCGAAATCACCATTGAAGCAAGCGGTAAATTTCTAATTCCTGGTGTAATTGACGATCAGGTTCACTTCCGCGAACCAGGTTTAACCCACAAAGCAACAATTTACACCGAATCGAAAGCAGCAATTGCGGGTGGAGTAACCTCATTTATGGAGATGCCTAACACGCTACCCCAAACCACAAACCTTGAAGAGCTAGCCAAAAAACAACGAATTGCATCAGAAACCTCATTGGCAAACTACTCATTTTACTTTGGCGCAACAAACAGTAACATTGATCAAGTTGTAAAGATCGACTCTAAAAAGGTTTGCGGAGTAAAAGTTTTCATGGGATCGTCAACTGGCAACATGCTTGTTGACAATCCAACAGCACTTGAGGCAATTTTTAAAGCTTCGCCCGTACTGGTTGCAACTCATTGCGAAGATGAACAAACAATAGTTAACAACACCCAGCGCTACAAGCAGCTATACGGCGATGATATGCCCTTTAAGTATCACCCCGAGATACGAAGTGCTGAAGCCTGCTATCTAAGCAGTTCGCTGGCTGTAAAGCTAGCCAAAGAGCATAAAACCAGGCTTCATATACTTCACCTATCAACCCAAAAGGAGATGGAGCTGCTTAGCAATGCAGTTCCCCTTAAGGAGAAGCTAATTACTGGCGAGGTTTGCGTTCATCACCTTTGGTTTAACGATGAGGATTACGATAGCTTAGGCTGGCGCATTAAATGGAACCCCGCAGTAAAAAGCGAAACGGACAGGCAAGCCCTTATTAATGCACTTAATACCGACAGGCTCGATGTTATTGCAACCGACCATGCCCCACACACACTAAAAGAAAAAAGCAACGGATATTTTCAGTGTCCATCGGGAGGCCCTTTGGTACAGCACTCGTTGGTTGCCATGCTCGAACTCGTTTCGAAAGAGGTTTTAACCATTGAAACCGTTGTTGATAAGATGTGCCACGCACCAGCAGAACTTTTTGGCATTGAAAAAAGAGGGTTTATCAGAGAGGATTACTTCGCTGATCTGGTTCTTATAGACCCTAACCAGAAGTGGAAAGTATCCCCAAATAACATCCTTTATAAATGCGGATGGTCGCCATTTGAGAATGTAACCTTTGGCGCAAAAGTTACACACACCATTGTAAACGGGCGATTGGTTTACGATAATGGGACTTTTAATGAAACCGTAAAGGGACTACCTTTATCATTTAGCCGATAGAGAAACTTGCTTTTTTGCAAAAACCAAACGTAGGGTTCCCCTAGTTTTTTGTTCGAGATAAATATGCTTACCAAAATAAAAACTCTCTAGAACATCTTTAGTATAGTGCCTTATCGTTAACAGTTCAAGCCCCTTGTTGTACCTAACAGCAAAACTCTGTTTTAATTCATCAAGTGCACCGGGCAGAAAATGTTCCTCATCGTCAACACAAACCGAAAAGCTAATGGCCGAACTCTGCACCAAATTAACCTTTACCCTATGCTTAAAGAGGATAGCAAATATTCGGCTTAAACAATCTTCAATTACAAATGAAAAGTCGATAGGAGTTAGCGAAACGAGAACCTGATTCTCTTTTCTAATGTAAACGGGGGGGTAATCAATAACGCTATCGGTTTGGTATACTAGCGTGCCCTCGGCAGTTGGGTTAAGAAATGATTTTACGTATAGCTTTATCGATTTATTTTGCAGCGGCTTAATGGTTTTGGGGTGTATAATTTGTGCCCCGCAGTAGGCAAGTTCAATTGCCTCCTTAAACGAAACCCTACTTAGCTTAACGGTTTTATCAAATATTCGAGGATCTGCGTTAAGTACGCCCTCAACATCTTTCCAAATGGTAACATCTGCCGCATTGAGTAAATTTGCCAGTATGGCAGCAGTGTAATCAGAGCCCTCGCGCCCAAGTGTGGTTGTTAGCCCATTTGGTGTACCAGCAATAAACCCCTGAGTTATGTATAAACTGGGCAAGCCATGGCCAAACCGAAAGGTTTTTTCGCAAAGTTCTTTCGAGAGGTTGAAATCAATATTCCCTTCTCTATATGTTTCATCGCTTATCAAAGTGCACCTAATATCAACCCATTTGTTGTTGACACCCGCATTTGCAGCATAGCTGGCTATTATTGTTGTTGACAATAACTCGCCGTAACAAACTAGCTGGTCGTAGCAAAAATTGAAGTCACCCTTGGGCTTGCTATGGAGCATCGTTTCAACCTCAGCCAGCAATTTGCTAACTTCATTAAAGCATTTAGTATCATTCGCACCAAAAAGTGCATTTGTAATTTGTAAATGGAATTGCTGTAGCTCAGCAAAGTCATCCCAAAATGACTTATCCTGCCTGAGATATCCTTTTAAAATTCGTTCTAACCGATTTGTTGTTTTGCCCATTGCCGACACAACAACAACTAAAGGTTGATTATAACCTTTAATAATATTAACCAGATTCTTAACCCCTTCGGCTGATTTTACTGAAGCTCCTCCAAACTTAAATACTTTAATTAATCCCTGTTCCATTGGTATATTTGGTGTAAATACTTCTTATGCATATTAGTAAGCAAACTTAACTCAGAGAATTGAAAACACAAAGCAAATGGTTATCAATTTCGGAACATACAACAAATACGCTACATGGTCTAAAACACCATTAGGTTTGACAACATTAAATACCATTCCGCAAACGTTTTAAAAAAGGAAAATTCTTTATAATATTGCAGTACAAAATTGCACTATTAACCTGAACGCAAAAACAATTCGTCATGACGGGTTACACCATCAAAACGCTTACGCAGTTTATTATTGAAAGGCAAGCCGACTTTCCCTACGCAACGGGTGAATTTTCGCGGTTACTTTACCACATTGGCATTGCTGCTAAGGTTGTAAACAAAAAGGTAAATAAGGCAGGCCTTGTTGATATACTTGGTTTAGCAGGCGATGTTAACGTACAGGGCGAAGAGCAAAAAAAATTAGATGTTTTTGCCAACTGGCGGTTTATCCAATCCATAAAATCATCGGGGCAGTGCTGTGGTGTTGCATCCGAAGAGGATCAGGAGATTATTACCTTTGATGATAACCTTGCAATTGATGGAAACTATATCCTTTGCATGGACCCCCTCGATGGATCATCGAATATTGATGTTAACGTTTCAATTGGCACAATTTTTAGCATTTACCGCCGCATTAGCCCTAGGGGTACAAAGGCGGTAATTGACGATTTTTTACAGGAGGGATCAAAACAGGTTGCTGCCGGATACATCATTTACGGCTCATCAACAATGCTTGTTTACACTACCGGACACGGCGTTTATGGTTTCACCCTCGATCCTTCAATTGGCGAGTTTTGCTTGTCGCATTACAACATAAGAACTCCCGAGGATGGCTCAATATACTCAATAAACGAAGGGAACTACGTAAAAATGCCTAAGGGCATTCAGCAGTACATAAAGTATTGCCAAGTTGAAGACAAAGAAACCCACCGACCATACTCCGCAAGGTACATTGGCTCGTTAGTTGCCGACTTTCATAGGAATTTGCTTAAAGGCGGAATATTTCTGTATCCCGAAACCTCTGCTGCACCAAATGGGAAGCTTAGGCTATTGTACGAGTGTAACCCCATTGCTTTTCTGGCCGAGCAAGCAGGTGGTAGCGCATCAACCGGAACTCAACGGATACTCGATATAAAACCAACAGCGCTTCACCAAAGAGTTCCGTTTATTGTTGGATCGAAGAATATGGTTGAAAAAGCCGAGCAGATTATTGCTGAGCACAAACCTGTTGAAGCAAAATAGTTCTGAAGCAAACGCAAAAAAAAGAGGCTTACAAAAAGCCTCCTTCCTCAATAAAATTCCATATTTATTCTTACAAGGGTAAATCAGTATTTCTGATAAACTCAAGGCTCTTATCCATCTCCATGTACATTACCACATCTTCCTCAACAAATTTCACTGCTTTGCGGTAGTTCGCAATAACCGTTTCGAGCAATGGCGATGTTTTAGCAGGACGACGAAACTCCAAAGCTTGTGAAGCATTAAGCAGTTCAACAGCAAGAACTCGTTCAACATTATCAACAACTCTAAGAAGCTTAGTGGCAGCATTTGCCCCCATGCTAACATGATCTTCCTGTCCGTTCGACGAAACAATGCTATCAACCGAGGCTGGCGTGCATAGCTGCTTGTTTTGGCTTACCATGGCAGCGGCAGCATACTGAGGAATCATCATGCCTGAGTTAAGGCCAGGGTTAGCCACAAGAAATTCTGGTAATCCGCGCAATCCGAAGATTAGCTGAGCAACTCTGCGCTCGGAAATATTGCCTAGCTCGGCTAAGGCAATGGCTGCAAAATCGAGGCTAAGCGCTAGGGGTTGACCATGGAAGTTCCCTCCTGATAAGATTAAATCCTCATCGGGCCAAATGGTTGGGTTATCGGTCACTGAGTTAATCTCTGTTAGCACAAGCTGCGCCACGTAATCAATGGAATCCTTTGAAGCGCCATGCACCTGAGGCATACAACGGAACGAGTATGGATCTTGCACATGTTTCTTTGGGCGCGATATTAGCTCGCTACCCTCAAGCAGCTTTCGGATATTGGCAGCTGTTTCAATTTGCCCATTATGAGGCCTAACCTTGTGAAGATTTGGGTGAAAGGGTTCAATGCGCCCATCGAAAGCCTCGAGTGAAATTGCTCCAATTACATCGGCAAGTTTAATAATGCGGAATGCCTTTAGCAGTCCGTAAACCGCATGCGAACTCATAAACTGGGTACCATTTAGAAGTGCTAGGCCTTCTTTTGATTTTAGCTCAATTGGCTCCCAGCCAAACTCCTTAAGCACATCGGCAGCTGGGCGTTTTTGCCCCTTGTGGCGCACTTCGCCTTCACCAATTAGAGGTAGAAAAAGATTTGCCAGTGGAGCCAAGTCGCCCGAAGCGCCCAACGAACCTCGATCGTATACGATGGGCAGAATATCGTTATTGTAAAAATCGGCAATACGCTGTACGGTAATCTGCTGCACACCCGAATGGCCAAGCGACAAAGCATGTGCCTTAAGCACAAGCATAAGCCTTACTATTTCGGGAGCTACCTCATCGCCAGTGCTACACGCATGCGACATCACTAAATTTTTCTGAAGCTGCGATAGCTCATCCTTGGAAATATTCTTATTGCAAAGCGAGCCAAAACCAGTGGTTATGCCATAGATTGGCTCATCGTGACTTTCCATCTTCTTGTCGAGATATTCGCGGCAATGGTTTATTAAGCCTTTGGCTTCATCGGAAATTTCAAGCGTGTATCCACCTTTTACAAGTTCGTTAAGAAGTTCGTAAGTTAGGGGTTTGGGAGATATTGAATGAACCTTAGTCATAATTCTAATTGTCAATATTTTCTTAATTACTAAAGTATTTATTTACTTCGCTAACCTTTACTGTTTCCTGATTTCCGGTAGCCATATCCTTAACCGACACTTCGCCTTTCTGCATTTCCGATTCGCCCACAATGGCTACATACTGTATGTTCTTCTTGTTAGCGTAATCGAACTGCTTCTTCATCTTCGCTGCATCGGGGTATAGTTCAGCAGAAATTCCGGCTGACCTAAGCTGCTGAATAATTGGAAGGCAAAATGCTGCTTCGCTATCGCCAAAATTGGCGAACATAACCTGCGAGCTAGCCAAGAGACTTTCGGGGAAGAGATTTAAATGCTGCATTACATCGTATATACGATCGGCACCAAATGATACGCCTACACCCGAAACATTTTTAAGTCCAAAAATCCCGGTAAGGTCGTCGTAACGGCCTCCGCCACAAATGCTGCCCATTTCCATATCGTT
>CAZGQZ010000065.1:10215-11551 GCA_964527985.1 uncultured Rikenellaceae bacterium
TTCGCGATTCACTGCATCAATCCCAATTTTATCAATTTTATCAATTGCAACCGTTATATCAATTAGCCTTTCGGTTTCGCCAACCACCTCGGCCATTCCGCTAAGTATTTTACGGTTATTTATTTTTACCGTATGGCCAACGCCTAACTTGCGGAAAACCTCGTCGATAATGAGCACCAACTCTACCTCATTGAGCAAAGAGTTTGAGCCAATAACATCAACATCGCACTGGTAAAACTCACGGTAACGACCCTTCTGTGGTCTATCGGCACGCCATACGGGCTGAATTTGGTATCGCTTAAACGGAAAGGTAATGTCATTTTGATACTGCACTACAAAACGGGCAAACGGCACGGTGAGATCATATCGTAACCCTTTTTCGCAAATCTTGGTTGATAGGACACTAGAATTCTCTGCCGAAAAATCAGCAGGTTGAACTCCTTTGGTAAAATCGCCAGAGTTGAGAATTTTAAAAAGCAGCTTATCGCCCTCGTCGCCATACTTACCCAATAGAGTAGATAGCGTTTCCATTGCGGGAGTTTCAATTGGCTGGTAGCCATAGGTGCGAAAAACCGATTTTATAGTATCGAAAATATGGTTACGCTTTGCCATTTCGGCAGGCGAAAAGTCGCGAGTTCCCTTGGGTATCCCCGGTTTGTTCGAAGCCATTTAACTGATTTTTTGTAATTGCCTGCAAAGATAGAAAATATTGATAAACCCACATATTAATGAAGCGTTTACATAGAGGCATATTGCCAAAATAACAAATTAGCCCGAACTGTATGGCTTAATTTGGCAGTAATTGATTCAGATGAATTTTATGGATACGGAAGAATTTATCCTTTTTGCAGCTTAAACACAAAGGGTAACTTGTACTCAACCCTTACAGGTTTTCCGTCCTTTTGACCTGGCACCCAAGGCTTCATCTTTTTAAGCACCCTAATAGCCTCGTTGCTTAGCAGAGGATGCACCTCTTTGTATACCTCAATATTGCTAATTGAGCCATCGGTTTCAACAAAAAAGCGAAGGATAACGGTGCCCTCTATCCGATTCTGATATGCATCATGCGGATAAAAAAGGTGCTTATTAATATGCTTGTGGACACCCTCGGTTCCATTCGGATACATAGCAAACTTATCGATATTCTGTTTTTCGTCTTCGTAAGCATGGCCAATAACCTCTTGGTAGTTTCTTTTCTTAATTTTTGAGGGAGTAAGTTTGCTCTGCGAACATGCAATACTGCTTGTAAATACTAGTACTAGTATAAATAAATTTTTCATCTTTAGGTTTATTGTAAAAATTTAATAGCCAGAGGGTATTCAAACCGTTCGCCATT
>CAZGQZ010000066.1:0-11521 GCA_964527985.1 uncultured Rikenellaceae bacterium
AGGAGGAAAAAACAATGAAACTAAACGACCTTAAAATTGGAACCCGCTTAAACCTTGTAATGGGAGGCTTTTTGGTACTAGCATTTGCCTTTTTTGGCATTTATGTAAATTCATCGCTTCAAAATCAAATTATCACTAGTACCGATGAGAGAATGACCGAGCAGTTGAACGATTTGGTTGAAGTTATTGCTGTAGAACTTCAAGGTAATAAGGAGGAGGTTAATCTTTCTCTACATCTTGCAAGCAACTACCTGTCCCGCCAGGGTGTTATTACAGAATCATCCAATGAGTTTGTTACCTATAGCGCAAGTAACCAGTTTACAGGAGCTACATCAACGGTTAATGTAAATAAATGGCAAATAAATGGGCAACAAATTCAAAATAATGTTGAGATAGTAGATGCCATTAATAAAATGGGTGTTCCAACAGCAACCATTTTCCAAAAGGTTCCTCAGGGCTACCTTAGGATATCAACAAACGTTAGGGGTAATGACGGAGGGCGTGCAGTAGGAACATTCATCCCGTTCGATAATCCTGTTGCACAGACCATCGATCGTGGGCAAACATTTACAGGGCGCGCCTGGGTAGTAAACGACTGGTATTTAACAGCCTATGAGCCCATTAGGATAGATGGGGAGATTAAAGGAATGTTGTATGTGGGAGTTCCAGAGAAGAGTTTAACTCACATCTCGACATTGTTCAATAAGAAAAAATTCTTTGATACCGGCTACCCATATATTGTTGGAGGCGATGGAAATTTAATTGTACACCCTACAAGTGTGGGGGAAAACATTAGTAATGAGGATTTCTTTAAGCTTATGCTTGACCATAAGACAGGACAAGTTTTTCGCGATGAGTATATGTGGCAGGGGCAAAATAAGATACAGTACGTGAAGTACTTCGAGCCAATTGACGCTTTCGTTTCAGCAGGTTTTTACGAGAGTGAAATGAATAAGATATTGAATAGAACACGTCTTGTAATACTGCTAGTAACCTTGGTCTCGGTGGTTTTGGTAATACTTGTTCTGCGCACAATTGTTCAATCGGTTGTTGTTGCACTCCGTAAAGGCGTTGAGTTTGCCAAAACAGTTGCAACTGGCGATTTAACGGCTACAGTTGATGTTTACCAGAAGGACGAAGTAGGTGAACTTGCCGATGCGCTTCGCAATATGGTTGACAAGCTAAAAGATATTGTTGAAAACATCCAAACTGGAGCCGACAGCATTGCTGGCGCAGGATTCGAGGTAAGTTCAGCTTCCCAGCAACTTTCGCAGGGTGCCAGCGAGCAGGCATCGGCAGCCGAAGAGGTTAGCAGCTCCATGGAGGAAATGGCTGCAAATATTCAGCAGAATACCGACAATGCTCAGCAAACCGATAAAATTTCGTTGAACGTTTCGAATGGAGTTCAGAAAGTTGGTGCTGCTGCAAAGGAGAGTCTCGACTCCATTAGAAATATTGCCGACAAAATTGGCATTATTAACGACATTGCATTCCAAACAAACATTCTTGCACTTAACGCTGCAGTTGAAGCAGCAAGGGCTGGTGAGCACGGACGCGGTTTTGCAGTTGTTGCTGCCGAAGTTCGTAAGTTGGCCGAGCGTAGCAAAGTTGCTGCCGATGAAATAGTGGCCCTAGCTGCGAAAAGCGTAAATGTTACCGAGGATGCCTCTGAATTAATGGGTGGCCTAATTCCTGAAATTGAAAAAACAGCAAAACTAGTTCAGGAAATTTCAGCAGCAAGTATCGAGCAAAGTTCTGGTTCCGACCAAATTAACAGCGCAATACAGCAGCTAAACCAAGTTACACAACAGAATGCCGCCGCCAGTGAAGAGTTGGCAACAAGCTCAGAGGAACTTAGCAGCCAGGCCGAACAGCTAAAGGAACTTATTGGATTCTTTAAAAGCGACGCAAAAAGTAGTGTGAAAAAAGTTGTTAACCTTCATCATAAAACAACACATTCAGTAGCAAAAAATACCGAAAATGGTTTTGCAAAACCCGCTTCGAATGGAACATCAAAATACTCAAAAGCAGGGGTTGTATTGAAAGGTTTTTCAAGCGAAGGTCATGACTCTGATTTTGAAAATTTCTAGAAGAACATTATTGGCAGAGTTTCCTAAAACAATTAAACCTGCCCTGAATTTTTCAGGGCAGGTAAATAGAAAACAAAAAAACAGAAATCATGAGCACACAAAATAGTACATACGAATCGTACCTGTCCTTTAAACTTGGCGACGAATTGTTTGCAGCGAGCACTAATAAGGTGCTAAGTATACTCGAAATAACTGATATTACTCCTGTTCCTCATTCACCATCGTACATGAAAGGGATTATTAACCTTAGGGGAGCCGTTCTTCCAATTATGGATACTAGAGTAAAATTTGGGCTTTCGCCCACGGTTATTACAACTTCAACCTGTATAATTGTTCTTGAAGTTGCTGTTGATGATCAAAAAATTCAGCTTGGGGCACTTGTTGATGCGGTGCACGCAGTACTTGAAATAAACAATGAAAAACTACTGCCAGCGCCAAGTATTGGTAGCAAGTATAGAAGCGATTTTATTGAAGGTGTTGTTGATACCAATTCAGGATTTATTATGCTTTTAAACACTGATCGGATATTTGGGAGTAACGTAGCCAGTGATTCGCTAAAAATGAACGAGGAAGCCGCTTAAACTCAACATTGTAATGGATACAGAACTTACATACGGAAATATTCAGGCTCAAGGTAATGGGTTTTCTGTGCCAAATTCGCACTCATTACAGTATCCAATTCTATACGTTGATGATGATGAGGAAAACCTTATTGGATTCGAATCAGTTTTTTCAAAAAGCTATCGAATTTCAACAGCGGCTAATTCCGAGTCGGCCTATAGATTGATGAAGAGTACTGATTTTGGAGTTGTTCTGGTTGATTACAAAATGCCGCGTGAGGATGGAATTGCCTACGTTGAAAGAGTTAGAAACGAATTCCCTGATACTGTATTCATAATTGTATCGGCTTGGGCCGATGTGGAGGTAGTTATTAAGGCCATTAACATGCACTGTTTTTATGGGTTTGTTCAAAAGCCTTGGAACCACCACGAACTTAGTATAACCTTAAAAAATGCGATTGCTGCCTACCATTCAAAAATTGAAAACAGAAGGTTAACGAGGGAACTTGAGGAACGAAATAGTGAGTTGCTCGAATCGGTTAAGCGGGAGCAGGAGGCAAGTAACTTAAAGAATATTTTCTTGCAAAACATTTCGCACGAAGTGCGAACACCGCTCAATAGCATAATAGGTTTCACGAATTTAATATTGAGTTCATCAAACGATAAAACCATTCAAAACTTCGCTACGTTTGTAACCCAAGCCGGATACCAACTCTTATCAACAATACATGGAATACTTGAGGCTTCGGTTATCTTTAGCAATAAGCTTGAACTCAATAAAACCTCCTTCGACCTAAGCAGCTGCGTAAAAAAAGTTTTCGATGAGCATGTTAGCGAAGCCAACAAAAAAGGGCTTAAACTAATTAACATGGTAAATTCAAGTATAGCTATCGAAAACGATGAGCTGAAAATTATGCAGGTTTTAGCTGAACTTGTAGGTAATGCAATAAAATTTACAGAAAACGGAAGCGTTTCCATTGAATGTTCTGTGGTTGCAGAAAACGAAGTTGCTATTAAAGTAAAGGATACAGGAATTGGGATTGAACCAAGCAAGTTTAGCCAAATTTTTGAGCCATTCCGACAGTCGGACGAATCGAATACCCGAAAGTATAATGGGAATGGTATAGGATTATTTATAGCAAAATCGTATGCTGAATTTCTAGGAGGAGAGCTTTGGGTTGAATCCAGAGTAGGCGAAGGCTCAACTTTTCTATTGTTTTTGAAAATGAATGGCTAAATTCTGCTAACTGTTTCGAAGGAAGCTGTCTTAACCCGACAGCTTTTTTCGTTTTTTCATTTTAAAGTGTATCTTTGGTTACAGAGTATGCAAACTTTTCTTTTAGTATTTTATGCAAAGCAACCTAGTAGTAAAACATCCCTTGCGAAACAAAATACTATCAACTTTTTTAAGGTTGCTTATACCACTTCTTGTTATTCTTGTTTTGGGTGTAGAATTTCTCCTAGTGCCCTCAATAAAAAAGTTATCAATTAGTCATTTACAGAATTCAACAAGCCTAATAACATCTAGTATTCGAACAACAGCAACCGTTGCTGTTCGAAATCATTTAAAGGCTATTGCCCACCAAAACCTTGAAATTGCGAAGCACCACATTCATTTAGTAGAACAAGGAGTTTTAACACAGGAAGAAGCAGTAAATAGGGTTCAGCAAATTTTTTTAAATCAAAGCGTTGGAAGTTCAGGTTACATTTACTGTTTAAACTCAAAAGGTATTGCAGTTTATCATCCTAACAAGGGTGTTGAAAACACAGATGTTACTTCGTTTGATTTTGCTCGAGAACAAATTAAAGTAAAGGAAGGGTACATTGAGTATAACTGGCGTAATCCGGGGGAAGAAAAGGAACGACCTAAGGCTTTGTACATGGTTTACTTTGAGCCGCTCGACTGGATTATCTCTGTTTCTAGTTACCGTTCTGAGTTTGACGAGTTAATAAACATTAACGATTTTAGGGAGTTAGTTTTGTCATTAAAGTTTGGAAAGCAGGGATATGCATACATTTTTTCCACCGATGGGCTTGTACTTATTCATCCAATAATTGAAAATGTAAATATATTTGAACGTAAGGAAATGCCTACAGAATTTGTTAGGCAAATGGTTGCCCAAAAGCAGGGGATAATACACTACGATTGGCAAAATCCGAATGAGGATGAAATTCACAAAAAAATTGCAGTTTTTGAAACCGTTGACGAACTTGGTTGGATAATTGTTTCATCGGCTTACCTCGATGAAGTAATAGCTCCCATTTTTTATGCGCGACTAGTTGCCTATGGGCTAATTGTTAGTATGCTTCTTGTATCCATTCTTGGTGCAATAATGCTTAGCAAAAGGCTTACTAAGCCCGTTGAGGAAATTATGAATTGTCTTGATTCAAATACTCGTAGTGAGGTTCAAAAATTTCTTCCAACCATTTCCGATGATGAATTAGGACGACTGGCCTCTGAAGTTAATAGGTATATTTTGGTTGTTGAAGAGAAGAATCAAAGTATTAATAACGAAAGAGTTAAATATCAGAGTTTGTTTGAAACTTCACCCGATGCAATTTTCTTGCTCGATGATCTTAAAATTGTTGATTGTAACCAGAAGACCACTGAAATTTTTGAGGGAACAAGGGATCAGCTAATAAACAAAACCATTTTAGATCTATCACCCAACAATCAGCCAACCGGAGAGTCATCCATCTCTATGGCTCAAAAAGTGGTTGATGCGTTAAGAAATGAAGAAGTTGTAATATTTGAATGGAAACACATTACCCTTCAGGGTAAATTATTCGATTCAGAAGTTCGACTTAAACGTTTCTACGACAATAATTCAAGGAAGTACATAGTGGCGTTTGTTCGTGATATTTCAACGAATAAAAAAAACGCATTAGAGTTAGAAAACTACAAAAATCATTTGGAAGTTCTTGTAAGTGAACGTACCGAGGAACTAGAAGCCACAAACGAAGAGCTAATTACAGCAAACGAAGAGTTGCTTAAACAAAGGGAGGAGCAGTTCCAAACTCTTGATATGCTTCGCGAAACGCAAGACCAGCTTATCCAATCCGAGAAAATGGCCTCGCTAGGTGTGCTTGCTGCAGGTGTAGCACATGAAATTAACAACCCACTAAACTTTATAATTGGAGGAGTTTGGGGAATTGAAAAGTATATTAATAAAAACCTGAGCGAACATTTGGGCAGCGTTCAGCAAATGCTAAATGCAATAAAAGAGGGAGTTAAACGGGCTTCTGGCATTGTTTCGAGTTTGAATCATTTTAGCAGAAAAGATAATTTACCCGACCTTGAGTGCGATATCCATTCAATTATTGACAATTGTTTAGTAATGATTAGCAGCGAACTCAAACATAGGATTATTGTCAATAAGAGCTATACTACGAGTAACTGCACTATAATTGGAAACGAAGGTAAACTACATCAGGTTTTTTTGAATATTCTCATAAACTCATGCCAAGCCATTGATGATACTGGAGAAATTTCTATAGAAACAGAAGTTTCTTACAGTAAAATATTGGTTACCATTACCGATACAGGCAGTGGAATTGCTCCGGAAAATATTCAAAAAATATTCGATCCATTTTTTACAACCAAGGAGCCAGGGCAGGGTACAGGACTGGGTCTTTCAATTTCAAACAGCATTATTAAGGAGCATAATGGAGAACTTAAAGTGAAATCGATACCTGGAGTTGGAACAACTATGGTTGTTAAACTTCCGTTAAAAAAGTGAGCAATATGATTAATGCACATACTGTTCTGTATGTTGACGATGAGCCGATCAACCTAGAACTTTTTGAAATTAATTTCGAATCGAAATTCAATGTCATTACCGCCGAGTCCGGCGAAATTGCTTTAGCTAAGCTCAGGGATAACAGAGAAGTTTCAATAGTAGTTTCCGATTTAAAAATGCCTGTGATGGATGGGCTTAGCTTCGTGAAAATTGCCAAGCAGGAGTTTCCCAGTATCCCGTTTATTATTTTAACGGGCTTCGATATTTCAAAAGAGCTAATTGATGCGTTGAGGAGTGGGCTCATTATAAAGTATTTATACAAGCCCTTCGATATTGAGGAGATTGAAAAAATTATTGATGAGTTTGCGGTACAAACTAATTAATTTGTTTATCACGGAACCAAGCCTTTCGTTTAATAAATAATGGGCAAAGAGTTTTATAGGTTTATAAAATCTTTGCCCATCACCTAAAAATAATAGTGAAGATACAGTTCTCTGTAGTGAATTAGTTACTGTACCTCATCCACTTCCACATCTCTTTCCACGAGTGTTTCTTGCCGTATAGCAGAATGCCTACTCGGTAAATTTTTGCGGCAAACCAGGTTACAATTACGAAAGTTAAAATAAGTAGGAACCCTGAAAGTAGAAGTTCCCACGTTGGAACGCCGTATGGCAAACGGGTAATCATTATAATTGGCGATGTAAACGGAATCATGGAGAACCAGAATGTGAGCGCGCCATCGGGAGAACGTAACCCGCTAACCATTACCAGAATTGCAATAATAAGAGGAATAGTAATTGGCATAACCAGCTGTTGCGTGTCGGCCTCGTTATCAACCGCCGATCCAACCGCTGCGAACATGGCTGCGTAAAGCAGGTAGCCACCAATAAAGAAGAACAGAAAGCCACCAATTATTAACACAAAGTTCATGTTGGAGAGAGCGGTCATCATTTCGTTGGCAAAACTTTGATCGGCTACTCCCTCGGGCATTGATTGGGCAACCCCTGGTTGATCCATAATATTGCTAACGGCCTCGGTTTGCGATGCAACTTCGCTTGGCGAGTCAAGCAGAATTGAGCTGGCAGCAGTAACAAGTCCAAAGGTAAGAACAACCCATACAAGGATTTGGAAAAGGCTAACCGCTGCAATCCCTAAAATTTTCCCCATCATGAGCTGGAAAGGCTTTATCGATGAAATAATTACTTCAACAATTCGGCTGCTTTTTTCCTCAATTACCCCGCGCATAACCTGAGTTCCAAACAAGAAAATAAGCATATAAACCAGAAAGCTAAGTATATAGGCAACACCAAACGCAAGTTCGGAGGAACTCTCCTTGGCTTCGCCATCCTTTGTCCACTTTATGGTTCGAACCTTTATGCTAGTTTTTATGTTTTTAAGAATTTCATCAAGATTTTCGATATCGTAGGTCATCAGCTTCTGCGCTTCAACCTCGTTCTTAATTGCCGTTGAAATATGCGAAGTGATATCCATGGATGGTTGCTTGTCGGAGTATAGCAGAACCCCATCGGGCGAATTAGCAACCATGGGTCCAATGTATAGCACTGCGTAGTAGTTTGAATCCTTGAAGGTTGATTGAAGGTCCGTAACCTTAACCCCTTCCAAAAAGGTGAACTTTAGGTACTCAGTTTCGGTAATTTTATTTTTAAAAATACCAGCGTCGTCAATTACAGCAATTTCCCTTTCGCTTTTATCTTCCATGGTGGCAATAATCATGGGAACTACCATCAATGCAGCAAATAGAAAAGGGGTAAGAATTGTCATTACAATAAACGACTTTTTCCTTACTCTGGTCATAAACTCCCGTTCGATAACAAGTAATATTTTTTTCATGGCGATTCGGATTTACAAATTTTTTAATGGTTACGACTTAAGGCCATGAGCCTTGTTATACTCCTGAACAACTTGAATAAATATATCGTTCATGCTAGGTAGAACCTGGTTAAAACCAAGTATTTCAGCAGAAGGCATTATCATGTTCAGAAGCCTATTGTCGTTGGAGAATTGGTGAACCTTAATTTGAGCAGTAATAATTCCCGCATCGGTTTCGTGGTTTAAAAGCTCGTAGCTTGGGTCAAGGCTTTCTTTCACTTTTTCAATATCGCCTTTCAGTTTAAACCGAAAAATGTTGCTTCCATAATCCTGTCGAACCTTTTCAATTGGGCCGCTAAGGATATTCTTTGCCTTGTTTATAAGAGTGATATGATCGCACATTTCCTCAACGCTTCCCATGTTGTGAGTGGAAAACAGAATTGTTGCTCCTTTCTTCTTAAGGTCAAGTATTTCGTTTTTGATTAGATTAGCGTTAATGGGATCGAATCCGCTGAATGGTTCATCAAAAATCAAAAATTTTGGCTCGTGAATTATGGTAACCACAAACTGAATTTTCTGAGCCATACCCTTGGATAGTTCTTCAATCTTCTTTTCCCACCAGCCTTGAATCTCCAACTTTTCGAACCAGTACTTTAGCCTTTTTAAGGCTTCGGTTCGGCTTAAGCCTTTCAGTCGGGCGAGGTACAGGGCGTGTTCGCCCACTTTCATTTTTTTGTAGAGTCCTCGTTCCTCGGGAAGGTAACCGATACTATAGATATCATCGGCAACCATTGGTCGGCCAAGATAGCTTACCTCTCCTTTATCGGGGCCAGTAATCTGGTTGATGATTCGAATTAGCGTGGTTTTTCCGGCTCCGTTAGGACCCAGCAACCCGTAAATGCTTCCTTCGGGCACCGAAATGCTAACGTCGTCCAACGCTTTGTGGTTGGCAAACTGTTTCTCGATTCCACGTGTGGTTAGTATATCCATATTGTTAAGTTTTTTATAGATTTTTTTCGACTAGCAAATGTATGGAAAATTGTATTTATTCTGCATAGTTTTAAAGATTGTTTAGCTTTGTTAAGTATGGGAACGGGCTAAACTAGCGAACAATAGTTAGTAACATTATTGCTGTGCCAAAATCCAAAATACCGTGCAGAATTGCAAAGTAAGGAAAAAGTGTTGGCCTGAATCTTATTGAAATTCCTAATAAAAGGGCAAACGGAAAGAAAACTAATCCTCGATAAATTATAAACTTAACATCGGGAATAAATGGTAGCGTGCAGTGCTGGATTGAAAGGAAAAACACTGGGAGTAATACTGATATCCATTTTCTATCTAGCTGCTTCTCGAGCCTAGGCATTATGTAACCGAAATAGGTTGCCAATTCGGCAAAAGCAATGGTTACTGGGAATGCCAATAGAAGATTGTACGACAACCATTTACCAATGGGTTGAAACATCATATTGAAAGGAACATCGGCGTTTCCCCACAACCACACGCTAAGAAGGTTATTGGGGAAAAATGCAACTGGCCCAATTAACAGGGTGAGCCCAATAAAAATTGGCAAATCTTTTCGAAACGAAGCACGATTGAAGCGAAAGAGGTTCGTAAACCGACTGCCTTCTCTCCTAAAAAGTGAAATAAGTAGAATGATGCTTACCAAATTGGTAAGGGTTGCAGTTAAAAGCCAGTATTTTTGGGATGCTTCCCAAGAGTTTAATGACAATGCGATTAGTGTCTGAAAAACCAGAAAAAGGATTAACCTACTCCCGAGCATTGCATAGGAAATTGTTCCTGAGCAATTCTTTTTGTTTTGCATCCTATTTAAATTTTCTACTGGTTCAACCACTTCTTAAACTCGCTCGAACGATCGATGCTCACAATAGTATCAAGCTCATCGTCGGCTTTGGGTTTTAGCTCCAGCTTCACGCGACTGCGTGAGTAGGCCACCATATTGGCAATGGATGTGATGTTGATCAAGTACTTGCGATTTATTCGGAAGAATGAAGCGGGGTTCAGCATCTCTTCCAACTTATCCAAAGTGAAATCGATATTGTAGGTGCTGCCCTGCGATGTGCGTAGGTAAACTCCTTTATCCATCACAAAGAAGTAGGCAATATCCGTAACCTCAACCATCTTAATTTTTGTGCCAACCGAAATGGAGAAACGCTCCCTGTACTTTTTTTCTGTTGTAGTTAGCAGGTTGTAGAGCGATTGCAGGTCGATGGCGTTGTGATGTAGGCCGCTAAAATGCTCGTATTTCTTCAACGCAGCAGCCAATTCTTCGTGTACAATTGGTTTTAGCAGGTAGTCGATACTTTTCAACTTAAACGCCTTTATGGCGTACTCATCGAAAGCAGTAGTGAAGATTACTGGACTTGAGATGTTTACCTGCTCGAAGATGGCGAAGCTGAGATCGTCCTCTAGGTGAATATCGAGAAATATAAGATCGGGCTCGGGATTCGACTTGAACCACTTCACCGATTCGGCAACAGACTCGAGCTCGGCAAGGATTTTGATTTCAGGATTATAATCCTGAATCATCTTTTTTAATCGCAAAGCGGCAAACGCTTCGTCTTCTATAATTACGACTTTCATTGTGGTAGTATTATTGTTCTGTTTCAATTTTTTCTGATTTGAGCAATGGAAGTTTGGCTATAAAATGCTCCGAGGTTTTTACAAATTCGGGTTTTTGATCCGACACCAGCGCATACCTACGGTTGATATTCTCGAGTCCAACTCCTGTTGATACAAATTTTGTTTCCCGCACGTTAAGGTTGTTGGTAATATTCAATCGCTGCTGCTCATCAACAAAAATTTCAATTTTTAAAGGCTGCGCCTTTGAGAAGGTATTGTGCTTAATGGCGTTCTCGATAATAAGCTGAATGGCAATGGGCAAAATAAGGTAATCGTAGTAGGCTTTATCGATTTTTATTTCGATAAAAAGTTTCTTCATAAACCTAATCTCGAGCAGGAAGAGGTATGCATTCAGAAACTCCAGCTCGGTGCTAAGATTAACCAAATCTTTCTCCTTGTTCTCAAGCACGTATCGGTAAACCTTCGATAATCGCTCGGTGAAAGCCTCCGCCAAATCGGGATCGACCTTAATGAGCGAGGTGAGCACATTCAAACTATTGAATAGAAAATGTGGGTTTACCTGCTGCTTCAGCACTTCGAACTGCGATTGCAAGTTTTCTTTTTGCACTTTCAGCAGCTGCGTGTTTACCTCGGTAAGCTGCTTTGTGCGTTCGGCCACGCTTTGCTCAAGCGTGTTATTAATTCGTTCCAACTCTTCTTT
>CAZGQZ010000067.1:0-7765 GCA_964527985.1 uncultured Rikenellaceae bacterium
AAGGTGAACAGAAATTCTGCACAAAATTACGTTCAACCTTTTTATTCGTACCTTTCTTTTGCTTTTCTTGCCTAACTAGCTATGAAATTATTAGCTAATCCTAAAACTTATTACAATGGTTAGAAGAATAGTATCATTGCTGCTTGCTACTTCGCTGTCGGTGGTAGCTTTTGCTCAGAATACTGATGATGAAAATGTTAAAACAGGCTGGAATTTTGGAGTCCTTCCTGCTTTGGGTTACGACTCAAACTTAGGGCTGCTGTACGGTGCAATAGTAAACATGTTCGATTATGGCGATGGATCGCGCTACCCCGATTTCGATCACAACCTTTACCTCCAGCTATCGGCTTACACAAAGGGAAGCATGGATGGTATTCTGTTCTTCGATTCGTACTCGTTAATTCCAAATAAGCATTTTATCGGTCGGTTTAGCTACAACCGCAACCGAACATACCCTTTCCATGGTTTTAACGGAATTGAAACGGTGTATAATCCCGATTTTGAAACCTTTGATTCCGACAACTTCATCTCTCAGGTATACTACAAACTCGATCGCGAGCTGCTAAAAGCCGATTTCTTGGTAGAGGATAAGATTGCCGATAGCAAGTTCAACTGGATTACCGGTCTCGATTTGGGTTGGTACAACATTTCAACTGTTGACATTGAGCATTTAAATAAGGATCGTGAGGGTGATGATATTATACCCGACAATAACCTTCTGTACGATAATCTTATTGATTGGGGAATTATTGCATCCGACGAGAAAAATGGAGGCTTCGATAACAGCATTAAGTTTGGATTGGTTTACAACTCTCGCGATAGGCTTACAAACCCAATGAAAGGTATTTGGACAGAGCTGCTTTTCAGAGCCTCACCTAGTGTTTTAGGTAACCCAAGTAATTTCGGACGAATATCTCTAATTCATAGGCAGTATTTTACTTTGGTAGACGAGAAACTTTCGTTTGCATACAGGCTATGGTACGAGGGTACTTTTGGCGATGTGCCATTTTACTCGCGACAGCACCTTACAACAAGTAACTACTTTGAGGGTTTTGGTGGTGCTCAAACAGTGCGCGGATTGCTTATGAACCGTGTTGTTGGCCAGCATACGGCCATCGGAAATTTCGAGTTTCGTTGGAAAGCCTTCCGGTTTAAGGGTATTGGTCAGAATTTTTACCTTGGTTTTAATGCCTTTGCCGATGCTGGTTCGGTGCTAAAAGGGTACGATATAAATCGTGCAAATGTACCTGAGGTTTTAAGTGACCTTAATTTTACCAACAGCTATAAGGATGTATTTACCACTTATGGTGCAGGGTTAAAGCTTGTAATGAATGAGAATTTTGTGGTTTCTGCTGATTATGGCTTGGCCACCGATAAACGTTACGGAACTTCTGGTTTGTACGTAATAGTGGGTTACTTATTTTAGATTTTGAACACTGATTCTTCAGATTTTAAAGATTTTTATCTTATAGTTTTATTCCCTGTATTGCCTAAAGCAGGATAAGCATAAATCTGCATAAAAAGTGTTCCATCAAATTAATGCTATGAAAAAAACAATTCTATCGATAATTCTAGCAGTTTGGACTTTAGCTACAATAGCCCAAAACTGGCAGGATCCTGAGATTATTGGAGTGAATAAGCTACCAGCAAATTCGCTGCTAGTTCCTTTTGCTAAGCAACCCATTTTTGGAGATGCCAACGAAAGTTCGCCTTTTTTAATGATGCTTAACGGTGAGTGGAGTTTTAGGCTTATTACAAATCCTCACGAAACGCCAACCGAATTCTCAAATATCGATTTCATCGAAAATGGTTGGGATAAAATACCCGTTCCGTCATATTGGCAAACAAAAGGTTTTGGAACACCAATTTATACAAATCAGCGGCATCCGTTTCCGGTAAACCCACCTAACGTTCCAACCAATGGAAACGAAACAGGCTTATATCGCCATGCATTTAATGTGCCTGAGCACTGGGATAACCACCAAATTATCATCCACTTTGCCGGAGTGCAATCGGCAATGGATTTATGGATAAATGGCGAGTACGTTGGCTACAGTCAGGGTAGCATGACCCCTGCCGAGTTTAACATAACCGATTATTTAAATGAGGGTGAAAACTTGTTGGCTGTTAGGGTTATTCGTTGGTCGGATGGTAGCTATATCGAAAACCAAGACTTTTGGCGCTTAAGCGGAATTTTCAGAGATGTTTTTCTTTATGCTCAACCCCAAAACGCTATTGCAGATGTTGTTGTAAACACAACCTTCAACAGCGATTATACTGAGTCGGAAATCAGCATTAGGGGAGAGTTTGCTTTTACTGAAAGTGCTATCCCTAAAATTAGGATAATGCTTCTGAATGATCAAGGAGATAAAGTTTTTGAAAAAGAGGCTAATGTTATTACAAAAGAAAAAACGTTATGTTTTGAATTGGCTGAAAAAATTAATAATCCGAAGCTATGGAGTGCCGAAAGGCCAAACCTGTATCAGCTAGTTTATACGGTTAACGATGAGGCGTATTATCATCATAGGATAGGTTTTAGAGATGTAAAAATTGCCAATGGGCAACTTTGGGTAAATGGACAATCTGTATATATAAAGGGTGTTAATAGGCATGAGCACGATCCGTACAACGCGCGAACAGTTTCAAGGGAGCAAATGGTGCAGGATGTTATTCTGATGAAGCAGCATAATTTCAACGCAGTTCGTATGGCGCACTACCCAAGCCATCCCCATTTCCTTGAAGTTTGCGATGAGTATGGACTTTACGTTTTAAATGAGGCCAATGTGGAGTCGCATTACCTGTGGCAAAACATGAACGAATCGCCTGTGTTGTTCCCCGAATGGCGCAAAGCCATTGTCGATCGTGGCGTATCAATGGTAAAACGCGACAGGAATCATCCATCGGTAATTATTTGGTCGTTGGGTAACGAATCGGGCGATGGCCCAAATATGCGTGCCATGGCCGATACTATCCGTAGCTTAGACCCAGCAAACAGGCCAATACATTACGAAAGTAAGGCGCTTAAGCGTCCGCTTAGCTTTGAGGGGGTAGGCTTTTTCGGGAAACTTGCGAGAATGATTTCTGCATTAAAGTGGTCGAAAGCGCTTACAGAATACGATTTTAATGCCGCTATGTATCCAACTCTCGATAGGCTAAAGCAAATGGCTGAACTCGATGAAAAGGAGCGTCCCATACTAATTTGCGAGTATTCGCACGCAATGGGCAATAGCAATGGGCATTTTAAGGAGTACTGGAATTTGTTTGAAAGCCATCCGCGGATGATTGGCGGCTTTATTTGGGATTGGATTGACCAAGGACTAGTTAAGCATACCGATAACGGACAGCCCTACTTCGCCTATGGAGGCGATTTTGGTGACGAACCAAACGATAAGGATTTTTGCCTTAACGGGGTTGTCTTTCCCAACCGCAAGCCAAAACCTGCCCTAGCTGAAGTTAAAAAGGTTCAGCAGTATATAAAGTTCAGTAATTTTAATCTAGCCAACAGCTCGTTAACTCTTGAAAACGCATACTCATTTATCAATTTAGATGGGTTTTACCTTCAGTGGGAGCTAGCTGAAAATGGCATTGCTATTAATGGCGACAGAATAGATTTACCAAATGTTCTGCCCAATAAGCAGTCCGAGGTTAAAGTACCACTCGTTAAGCCTGAGGTAAAAAATGGTGCTCGCTATTTTTTAAACTTGTCAGTTCGCTTAAAGGATGACCAAAATTGGGCCGATCGAGGTTTTGAAGTAGCAAAGCATCAAATAGAATTGCCTTGGAAGATTGAGGAAGAGAAACAAAACGAGTTTGCCTCAAATCCAATAGCAATTGATGAGGATGAATCGTCAATTATTATAAGTGGCCACGAGTTTAGCATTGAGTTTAGCAAGCAAACCGGAACAATTGCCGAGTGGATTGCCAACGGAAAGCTTATTGCGCAAAATGGTCCTACGGTTAACCTTTGGCGAGCCCCAACAAGTAACGATTTAGGAACCGATTTTAATCCCGATCCCCGTTTCACTTTCCATGCTAATATTTGGAAGAAATATGGCTTGGATAGCTTACAGGTAACAGAATTAGGTATACAAGTGGTTAACGAGGGATCAAATGTAAAGGTTGTTAGCAAGCAGCAGCTTAAAGGGCATAAATCGAAGTTTTCGGCTACAATTACTCATCATATAAATGCAAACGGAGAAATTGATATCAATTTAAAGGTAAAGGTTGACAGCCCAAATAAGAAGCTTAACCTACCTCGCGTTGGCATTGTAATAGAGTTGCCAAAAGGGTTAAATCAGGTTCAGTGGTTAGGCCGTGGCCCTCACGAGAACTACCGCGATCGCTCTTATGCTGCGCATTGGGGATTGTACAAAAAAACGGTTGATGAAATGGTAACCCCATACGTTAAGCCTCAAGAAAACGGGAATAGGTTCGATGTTGACCAGGTGATAGTATCAAATGATACTATAGGAGTAAAGGTTGATGGAAGCTCGTTTTGTTTCAGCATCCATCCTTACACGTTGGAAACGTTAACAAAAGCCAGTCATACTCCCGATTTGGAACTATCAGCAAGCAATTATCTTTACATTGATTTGTTTCAGAACGCATTAGGCAGCGAGAATTTCTTCTACAACTACCTCGATGAGTATATTGAAAAGGGTAGAAGCTTTGAACTTGATTTTACAATTTCACCTTTGATTAAAGAATAGAACACTGATTTTGCAGATTAAATGGATATGGGCCTACAACACAAAACATTTAACCCATTTAATTCTCTAATACAACCCTTATCAGTATTCTAGAAAAAATTCAAATAGCATGAAAAGACTATTGGCAAAGATTGCCTTTGTATTAATCACCTCAGCATTATCGGCCCAAAGCCATCAACTACTGTCACCCAATGGTGAATTGCTAGTAAGTATTAGCGTTGATAACGGATTAGCCTATTCAGCCGAAAAGAATGGAGTTGAAGTAATTCAGCGATCGTCTATTGGGATGATTACTAACTATTTCGACGAGTCTGATTTAATGGAAATACCAACAGTTGTTCGAGCTCAGAAGGAAAACGTTATATCACCTATGTGGGGCACATCGGCTGAAATTGTTGATGAGTATAACGAGATTAAACTGTTGTATAAACAGTTTACGGTTCAGTTTCGCGCTTACAATAGTGGTTTTGCATGGCGGTTTGCTACTGCTATTGATGATGAGCTAATTGTTTTCGATGAGAGGGCAGAGTTTTCAATTCCCGATAAGTCAACGGCTTTTTTCCCAGAAACCGAAAGTTTTCGCACTCCTTTTGAGCCAACCTATCCTCCCGTTGAAGTAGGTAAAATTGATGAAGGGAAATTGGCGCATACGCCAATAATGTTCAAAATAGCATCGGGCGAGGTTGTTGTTATCTCCGAGTCAAATCTTTTTGAGTATCCCGGAATGTTCCTTAAAAAGTTAGGAAATTCTGAGTTTAGAGGAGTTTTTCCCAAATACCCCAAGCGTGAGTCGCAGGAAATACTCGGGAAGTTGCATTTGGTTAAATGGCCTCAGCTTTCGCGTATGGTAGTGCGAAGTACCGAGGACTTTATTGCAAAGTCAAACGGGAAAAGAGCATTTCCATGGCGCGTAGTTATGGTTGCCAATACCGATGTTGAAATGCTGAACAATACGCTTGTTTACCAGCTGGCCAACGAACCCGAAATGGATTTTAGCTGGGTTAAGCCGGGGAAAGTGGTTTGGGATTGGTACCACAAATGGAATTTACAGGGCATTGATTTTGAACCGGGTATCAACACGCAAACCTACAAGTATAAAATCGATTTCGCTGCAAAGCATGGTATTGAGTACGTAAATATCGACGATGGTTGGTCGAAGCTGTGGAGCTTTAGCAAAGTGAATAGCAATCTCGACCTGCAAGAGGTGATTCGATACGCTAACGAGCGCGACGTGGAAATTTTCCTGTGGGCCATGTGGAATACCATTGATAAGGATTTTATTGCAAATCTCGATTGGTTTAAGGAGTTAGGCATTGCTGGGTTAAAGGTCGATTTTTTCGATCGTACCGATCAGCGTATGGTTGATTTTATAAATAGGCTTGCCCATGAATGTGCAGAGCGAAACTTGTTGCTCAACCTGCATGGTATGTATAAACCAACTGGAATTTCCCGAACCTATCCAAATGTTGTTGCAATTGAGGGTGTGCTTGGTTTAGAGTATAACAAATTCTCCAACAAGTGTACGCCAAATCATAACCTAACCATTCCATTTGTCAGAAACATTGTTGGGCCAATGGACTATACACCCGGCGCTATGCGTTACATGGAGCCTGAAAATTTCGAAAAATCGTGGGACAATCCACACGCTATGACCACCCGTGCGCATCAAATGGCCATGTACGTTGTTTACCATAGCGGTGCTCAAATGCTTGCCGATTCGCCAACTTTTTATGAGCAGGATGAGGTTGCCCTAAATTTCTTATCAGCGGTACCTGTTACATGGGATGAGTCGTTGCCTCTTTTAGGCAAGGTTGGCGAGGTTATCGCTGTGGCTCGCCGTAAAGGCGAAAAATGGTACATAGGAGGAATGGCGGGGAATGAAAATCAGCAAATTTCAATCAATCTTAGTTTTATTGGGGATAGAGATTACCAAATGACTTTACTTTCAGATGGAAAAACCGCCTACGATTTAAACAAAGAGGTGAAATCTATTTCGAAAAATTATACCTTTAAGCATGAGATAAAACGTGCAGGAGGATTTGTAATTATTCTCGATTAGCCATGTTAGATACGATTAAGCAAGTTTTTGAACAGGAATTCTCTACATCGCCCATTCTGGTTAAATCGCCCGGAAGGGTCAATCTTATTGGCGAGCATACCGATTATAACGATGGCTTTGTTCTTCCTGCAGCCATTAACAGGTATGCATATTTTGCTATAAAACCCAATGGATTGAACGATTATCGTTTTTACTCGTACGATTTTAACCAAAGCTTTTGCACTCAGGTAAATTCGCTTGAGCCAAGCAGCGAGCGCTGGGCCAACTATTTACTTGGTGTTATCGATCAAATGGTTGCCGATGGCAAGGATATTCCCGGTTTCGATTGCGTTTTTGGCGGCGATGTGCCCATTGGAGCGGGCATGTCATCATCTGCAGCTATTGAATGTGGTTTAGCCTTTGCCCTCAATCATGTATACCAGTTTGGTTATAGCAATATGGAGTTGGCAAAAATTGCTCAGCAGGCTGAGCATAAGTACGCTGGAGTAAAATGTGGTATTATGGATCAGTTTGCATCGCTACACGGAAAGGCTAACCATGTGCTACAGCTCGATTGCCAAACGCTCCAATTCGAACCTTTTGAGCTTGACATGAGCCATCTCTCTCTTATCCTCGTTAACACAGGTGTTAAGCATTCGTTAGCGTCATCGGAGTATAATAAGCGTAGAGCCGAATGTGCTGAGGGCGTTGAAATTCTTAATCAGTTCGAACCAAAAATTACTTCGCTTCGCGATGCTAACCTGAATTTATTGAAGAAACACAAACTTGAGTTTAACTCAAAAGTGTGGGATAGGTGCACTTATGTAATTGAGGAGAACGAGAGGGTGCTTTCTGCCTGCGATGCTTTAAAAGATAAAGATTTTTTAAAGTTTGGAAAGCTAATGTACCAATCGCATTACGGACTAAAAGACAAGTACGAAGTTAGCTGCCCTGAGCTGGATCAGCTGGTTAATATTGCTGAAGGTATCGACGGGGTTCTCGGTGCACGAATGATGGG
>CAZGQZ010000067.1:7865-11453 GCA_964527985.1 uncultured Rikenellaceae bacterium
CTATGAACGGAAATTTCGCCACTATCGATTTTGTAATCTTTGCCCTATATGCCCTGTTAATTGTATCGGTTGGGCTATGGGTATCGCGCCGAAAAAAGGGAACAGAACGAACTGCTGAAGACTACTTCCTTGCAGGAAAATCATTGCCTTGGTGGGCAATTGGGGCATCGCTTATTGCTGCTAATATTTCGGCCGAGCAGTTTATTGGCATGTCGGGCTCTGGTTTTGCCATAGGATTAGCCATTGCTTCGTACGAGTGGATGGCTGCTATTACTCTAATAATTGTGGGTAAGTTTTTCCTCCCAATTTTCATAGAAAAGAAGATATACACCATCCCCGAATTTGTTGAGCATAGGTTTAGCAAAAATTTAAAAACTATTCTTGCCGTATTCTGGATATCGCTATTCGTTTTTGTAAACCTCACCTCGGTGCTCTTTTTAGGTGCCAAAGCAATTGATACTATTGTTGGGGTTGGCGATGGTGGTTTAATGCTGATTGCAATTCTTGGCCTAGCCATGTTTGCTGCTGCATATTCGCTTTGGGGTGGTTTATCGGCTGTTGCTTGGACCGATGTTATTCAGGTTGCTTTGCTTATGATTGGTGGCTTGGTTACTACCCTTATTGCGGTTACTAAGCTAACTCCCGATGGCGGAATTATTAACGGCTTTGTTTACCTTTATGAGGTTGTTCCCGAAAAGTTTTCCATGATCTTATCTAAGGGTGAGATAATTACTCCTGGCGGTCGTGATGCATGGTGGGATTTACCCGGCTTGGCTGTTCTCATTGGTGGAATGTGGGTGGCAAATCTTTACTATTGGGGATTCAATCAGTATATCATTCAGCGTACGTTGGCAGCAAAAAGCCTAAAGGAATCTCAAAAGGGGATTGTTTTTGCTGCTTTTCTGAAACTCCTAATTCCTCTTATTGTTGTTGTACCTGGCATTGTTGCGTATGTACTCAATACGCAAGGTGGGGCAACTCTCGATCCCACATTTATTGGTGCCGATGGGAACATACTTAACGATAATGCTGCCCCATGGCTTATTAGCAGATTTATTCCCATTGGACTAAAAGGTTTAGTTTTAGCAGCGCTTGCTGCGGCAATTGTTTCATCGTTAGCTTCAATGCTTAATTCTACCTCCACAATTTTTACTATGGATATTTATAGGCCTTACATAAATAAAAAGGCTAATAATCGGCAAACTGTTGCAGTGGGCAGAATTACTGCTGCTGTATCGCTAATAATAGCGGTGTTAATAGCCCCTCAGCTTAGCAATATTGGTCAGGTTTTTCAGTATATTCAGGAGTATACAGGAGTTGTAAGCCCCGGAATTCTGGCAGTTTTTATGATGGGACTATTCTATCGAAAGGCAACAAATAAAGGGGCTATACTGGGGGTTGTTCTATCAATACCCATTGCAATTTACTTTAAGGTTGGTCCCAATGGTTGGGCCGATGGTACAGCACTAGAAAATTTGTTTATCACATTACCCTTTATGAAGCAGATGATGGCTACTTGCCTAATGACAATTGGTCTAATTGGTTTATTTAGCCATATCGACAACAAAGGAGTTAACGATGAGAAGGGAATTGTACTGTCGAGGCAGCTATTTGAAACAAGCCGGAGCTTTAATGTAAGCTCATTAATTCTGATTGTATTGCTTATTTTGCTTTACCTCGTATTTTGGTAGATATAAAAAGGTGCGGCTAAAATTTAGCTGCACCTTTTTATAAAAGGATAATATTGCGGACTGCTACTCCTTTATTTTTTCGGCCATTGCTTTTGCAATAACATCGCACTGAGCATATTTATCGTCCGATGGTTTTCCATAAATCTCTGCAGGTTCGGCAACCAGCTCAAGCCCCGATTCTTCAGCAAAGCTCATTAGGTTTCTAACACCTCCGCCATTCCAGCTGTAGCTGCCAAAAATGCCGAGGTGTTTTTGCTTAATTTTCATGTGCGTAAGCTCGCGGGTTAAGTTTTCCATTAGCGGGAACATATGGCCATTGTAGGCGCACGACCCTAATATTAGCCCCTTGTACTTCCATATTTCGTTTATTAAATGGCTAATATGTGTGCGCGACACATCGTGAATTCGGATGTTTTTTACCCCATTTTCAGCAAGCCTGCGGCCAATGTAGTCGGCCATTAGCTCGGTGTTACCGTACATTGAGGCTACAACAATAACAACGCCCTCTTCGGCTTCGTAACGGCTCCATTTATCGTATAAATCGAGAACCTTTTGGGGATTGTCGCGCCAAATGGGTCCGTGCACCGGGGCAACAACGTTTACAGGCACGTCCTTAAGCTTTGCAAAAGCTTTTTGAACCATGTTGCTGTATAAGCCAACAATATTGGAGTAGTAACGACGCATTTCCTCTTCAAAGAAATCGAAGTTTATTTCATCGTCGAAAATTCCGCCATCGAGGGTGCCAAAGCTACCGAAAGCATCGCCCGAAAAGAGAATTTTTTCGGTCATATCGTAGGTCATCATTGTCTCTGGCCAGTGAACCCAAGGTGTCATCACGAATTTAAGGATATGATGACCAAGGTTTAGCGTATCGCCATCGTCAACTTTAAGCAACCTGTCGGAAATGCCCCAGTAGGCTTGAACCATTTTAAACGTTTTAACGTTGCCAACAATGGTTACACCATCAAAATGATCGAAAATGGCCTTAACCTCGCCCGAATGATCGGGTTCCATATGGTTTATGATAAGGTAATCGAGCTTGCGACCATCGAGTAGTTTCTCAATACGTTCGATGTAGTTGCCAGCAGCTCTGTCCTCAATGGTATCGACCAAAACGGTTTTGTCGTCAACAATAAGGTACGAGTTGTATGAAACTCCTCTTTCAAGAGTCCACATGTTTTCAAATAGCCTTTTGCGCCTGTCGTTCACGCCAATCCAGTGAACTTTCCCTCTAACTGGTACAGTGTAATGCATTGTATTTTATTGTTTAGTTGTTCTTCAGAATTGAGAACACAAAATTAGCAAAACGGTTGAAAACGCTATAGCTTTTTTGGGTATCGAATTAAGAAAAAAAGACCATCAACCTTAAGTCGATGGTCTTTGCTGAATAATATTGCTATTCTCTACTTAACAAAAACAAGAAACTGCCAAGGTTCAATTTCCATCTCCTCGCCTTGGGTTAGCGTTACTTGTTTATCGGACAGTAATTCATTATAGCTGCCAATGTATGCATCATCTTTTAGCTCAATGCTCTGCTTTAGGTTCGATAAATTAAACACGGCAAATACTTTATCTGTTTCGTTTTCGCGAGTAAAAGCAAACACATTAACATCGTTACTGGTTTTTACTCGGAACATATCTGCTCCTTTATTGGCAGCGTATAATGCGGAATTATCCTTTTTTAGCTCAATTAGCTTTTTGTATAGGCTGGTATACTCATCGTTGGGAGTCCAATCAATTAGGTCTTTTTCAAAGAACTCGAGCATACGGTTAAAAGCAACCTCTTGACCGTTGTATAATAGAGGCATTCCTGGAATAACAAAGGTGAGAGCAGCGAATGCTTTGGCAGCATCGGGGCCCATGCGGTCGAATTCGGTTCCAGCCCAGCTATTCTCGT
>CAZGQZ010000068.1:0-1847 GCA_964527985.1 uncultured Rikenellaceae bacterium
ATTTTTGCATTCCCCTCGGAGCGAATAATATTATTAAGCGAAAACCCAACCATATTAAAGGTTGTACCCAAAAGGATTATGCTCAGATAGTCGTTTGCATACTCAATAGTATCGGCTCCTGCACCGAAAAGCTTTAGTAATGGTTCTTTTATTAAAAAGCCAACAATTGTAATAGCCAACGAAATAGTAATAAGGAGAATAAAAGCATTACCCAAAACATGCTCAGCATCATTGTAGCTTTTTTTCCCTAAATGTATTGATACCCGAACTCCAGCCCCCATGCCTATTAGCATACCAAAGGCCATTATAATAATCATTATTGGAAAAACAACGCTTAATCCACTAAGTGCAAGTGCTCCAACTCCCTGACCTACAAATATTCTATCAACTATATTGTATAA
The DNA here is from genome assembly GCA_964527985.1 of uncultured Rikenellaceae bacterium. Taxonomy (GTDB): domain Bacteria; phylum Bacteroidota; class Bacteroidia; order Bacteroidales; family Tenuifilaceae; genus Perlabentimonas. The sequence continues at coordinate 402 of CAZGQZ010000068.1, forward strand.
CGAGTTTATAACCACACCCGCAAAAGCAGGTGTAAAGAATTTCCAAAGCACCTTTTTAATTGGTGCCTCGGCTAAAAGCTGAATGTTCTGATGCTGTTCTCTCAAAGCAAACAATGGAATAAGATTGCAAAATTAGCAAACATGATTTCAATCTAGCTAATTTCGCTAATAAAGAGTCCAATTATTTTTCCACTCTAACCAACAGCGAATATCGATACCAAATTGGTATATTTGTACTTAATCAACAAAACACGCTAAACTCATGTTAACTAATTGGAGAATTATTTCAGTAACAATTCTAATAAGCGTTATTACCATGTCGTGTACACAAAAAAAGAAAGCAGATTTAATTATTGCTAATGCAAAAATATATTCCGTTGATAATGACTTTGCTATACACCAAAGCATGGCCATTGAAAATGGGCAAATTGTTGGTATTGGATCCGACAACGATATCCAAGCCCAGTTCAACGCTCATGAAATAATCGATCTTCAAGGGAAACCCGTATATCCTGGTTTTATCGATCCGCACAGCCATTTTTTAGGCTATGGCCTAGGGTTAAGCCAGGCTTGGTTAGCAGGAGCATCATCATGGAATGAGGTGGTTGAAAGGCTAATCGATCATCATTCACAATTTCAAACCGATTGGGTTATAGGCAGAGGATGGAACCAAAACGAATGGGATGTAAAAGAGTTCCCCACAAAAGAACTATTGGACAAAACCTTTCCAAACAATCCGGTTCTGCTTACTCGAATTGATGGCCACGCAGCAATAGCCAATACTAAGGCATTACAAATGGCCAGTTTTTCCCCCGACACAACAATTGCTGGTGGGCAGCTACTAGCTAAAAATGGTGAGCTAACAGGTGTACTTATCGACAATGCTATAAATCTGGTTCGCGATATAATTCCCCCTCAAACCAAGCAGGAAAAACAGGAAGCCTTGCTACTAGCACAGCAAAACTGCTTTGCCGTTGGATTAACCTCGGTAAACGATGCAGGGTTAGATAAAGAAGATGTGCTAATTATTGACGAAATGCAAAAGCAGGGTAAGCTCCAAATGAAGGTTAACGTTATGCTAAATCCAACCGAGGATAATTACGAGCATTTCCTTAATAATGGCGTTTACGTTACACCAAGCCTAACGGTAAGAACGGTTAAACTTTTTGCTGATGGTGCACTTGGGTCACGAGGAGCATTGCTTCTTGAGCCTTATAGCGACGATCAATCTACAAGAGGGCTACAACTCGAAACTACCGAAAAGCTCACTGAGGTTTGCCAAAAAGCTTTCGATGCAGGGTATCAGGTTGCAACACATTGCATTGGCGATGCTGCCGTAAGGCTCATGCTCGATGTGTACGAACCGTTTCTAACTCCTCAAAACGATTTGCGCTGGCGAATTGAACATGCTCAAACCGTACATCCTATCGATTTAAATCGATTTGG
>CAZGQZ010000068.1:1947-11319 GCA_964527985.1 uncultured Rikenellaceae bacterium
CCATGACCATTTGGGCGGCAAAAGCAGCATTTGAGGAAGATGTTAAAGGGAGCCTCGAGGTTGGAAAAGCAGCCGATTTTGTGGTGCTTGCAACTGATATTATGACCGCTCAGGAACCTGAGCTGCCAAACATTCAAGCTGAAAGGACATATGTAAACGGAAAAATTGTATATTTAGATCATAAACAATAACATGTAAGGTAACACCCCTAAGCAATTCAACCTTTAAAAACCTATGGAAATACTTAAAGCCAAGGATTCGCAACTACTTGAAATACTCTACATCATTAGGGAGTGCGCTCAGCAGCTAAAAGACAAGGGAGTGAAGTACTGGCATAATACCCATGCCGATTACGCACAAATATCTAAGGACATTGAGCAAGGATATGTATTTATTCTCACCATAAAAAAAGGGCCAGTAGGAACAATAACCGTAAAACCCGACCCCGAAGTTGAGAATACATCACACCTTGACAGGTTGGCAATTTTCCCTCATTTCCAGCGCAGAGGACTAGCTAAAATAATGATTGACTTTGCGGAGAAACATTCGCTCGAAAATGGCTATTCATCGCTAAGAGGTACAATTCCCGTTGATGATAAATCGTTATGCAAGCTTTTAGAGGAAAAAGGATTTGTTAATAAAGGTATTATTCACCATGTGCCAAACGAGCTGGTTAAAATAGTTTTTGAAAAGAAGCTTGTTTAGCAATTCAAGTTAGAACTCTTCGGCTATTAAGCTACTTAACAAACCTAATAAGCCTATCATTCTGGTCAAAGGCTGCAAAATCGAATTCTTTAGCTATGTACTCAACCGAATTAGGATGGTAGAAAAACACATGAGTTGGATCGTTTTTGTAGTACCACTTCTCGAAGTTTACCTTTTCGGTATATAAATCGGTCATACATATTAATTCACCTCCTGGATTAAGCATGCTTCTCAGCTGATAAAACTCTTTGCGAGGATTATTGAAATGCTCAATTACCTCGCAGCAAACAATAAAATCGTAGCTATTTACAAGAAGTTCGGGATAGTTGTGAAAATAGGGATCGTACTCAAACATTGTATAACCTTTCTCCCTCAAAATTTTTGAGATTACAGGGCCAGTGCCTGCACCAAAATCGAGCCCAACGCATGGACTAGTAAAGCGGTTTGTAACGACGTCAATTATTGGTTTTACAAAATTCTGATAACCAGCATCGTTAACATCATTATTATGCTCAAGGTACCTTTCTCGTTCCTCATCGTAGTCGAGATAATTTGATTTATCAATATATACCGATGAGCAATTAGTACACTTAAAATACGTTTTATTGGATTTTTGGTAGTGCAATGTACCTGTACCATTGCACAGTGGACAATTAGTGGACATACTATAACGATGTTAAGAAACACACAAAAGGCAAAGGTAAAAAATAAGGGGTGGATTACCACCCCTTACCAAGCTATTATTAAAATTAATACCTCTGACGCTCTTTGTAGTGCGTATGAAGTAATTCGTGCGATTTATGGCCAAGTGGCTCCTTAAGAAAATCTTCGTAAATCTTAATAATCTCAGGATTTTCATGCGACTTACGGATAGGCTTACCAGCATCCTCAGCATAAATTGCCTCGGCACGTTTAGCCCTAATCTCAGCATTAGTTGGAATTGGCTGACCGCCACCACCCAAACATCCACCGGGACAAGCCATAATTTCGATGAAATGATAGCTGGCTTTGCCATCTCTAACGGCATCCATTACCTTTTTGGCATTAGTTAATCCGTGGGCTACTACAGTTTTGAGTTCGGCGCCCTCTAGGAAACTCCATTCAGGTTTTACATTCTCAATTTTAACTGCAGCCTCCTTAACACCTTCCATACCCCTAACAGGTGTAATATTTAGTCCATCGAAAGGAACTTCGCGACCAGTAACCACCTCGTAGGCTGTACGTAAGGCAGCCTCCATAACTCCACCAGTTGCTCCAAATATTACAGCAGCACCAGTTGATTCGCCCATTATGCTATCGTACTTGCTATCCTCAAGATGATCGAACTCTAAACCTGCCTGCTTGATCATAATTGCTAGCTCGCGGGTGGTTAGCACATAGTCAACATCCTTAAACCCACTTGATGTCATTTCGGGTCTATCTGCCTCAAACTTCTTAGCAGTACATGGCATTATAGATACTGAAATGATATTTGCAGGATCGATACCACGTTTCTGTGCATAGTATGTTTTTGCCAAGGCTCCAAACATCTGCTGTGGCGATTTGCAGGTTGAGACATTATCAAGATACTCAGGATACGTGTGCTCAATAAACTTAATCCATCCGGGAGAGCAGCTAGTTGTCATTGGTAATTTTACACTAGGATCTTTGTCTACCAACGCTTTCTTTAAGCGCGAAAGCAGCTCATGCCCTTCCTCTATAATGGTAAGGTCGGCGGTAAAGTCGGTGTCGAGAACCGAATCGAAGCCTAAGCGGCGTAAGGCCGATACCATTTTGCCAGTTACGAGCGAACCTGCTGGCATTTCCAAATCTTCGCCAAGAGCGACCCTAACTGCTGGAGCAGTTTGAACTACTACATGCTTTTTCTCATCGTAAATAGCATCCCAAACCTCATCAACATAGTTGCGCTCAACTAGTGCTCCTGTTGGGCAACGGTTTATACACTGACCACAATTGGTACAAATTACCTCAAGCATTGGGTGTTCGAAGAAAGTGGAAATCTTCATATGCTCGCCTTTATAGGCTACGCCAAGTGCACTAACGTGCTGAAGTTCTTCACAAGTACGCACACAACGCTGACAACGAATACACTTGCTATCGTCCTTAATAATTGAGGGCGAGTATGCATCAATGGTATAGTTTTTATGAGGAACAAGATCGATAAAAGTTTCCTCACCAATTTTATACTCCGATGCAAGATTTTGAAGTTCGCACTTTCCGTTTTTATAACAAGTTGTACACTTTGCATTATGCTCAGAAAGAAGCAAATCAATAATATGCTTACGAGCGGTGCGAACCTTAAGAGTGTTAGTTTCAATTTCCATACCCTCAGAAACCGGCATTGCACATGAGGCTGGAAGTGTACGAGCGCCTTTCATCTCTACCACACAAACCCTACAATTACCTGCAACGCACAAATCATCGTGATAACAAAGAGTTGGAATATGGATATTTAGCTGTTCGGCAGCCTTAAGAATGGTTGTGCCCTCATCAACGGTGATGGGCATTCCATCTATTTTTAAATTTATCTTTTTTGCCATTTTAGTTTTATTTTCTGGTTCAACACCTAGTATATCATCTCTTCCCTAAAATTATCTACTATGGACGAAAATGAGTTAGCAACACTTTGTCCTAAACCACACTTAGCAGTAATTTTCATTGTTTGGGTAAGCTTCATTAGCTGATCGAGATAAGCGGCATGTTTCTCACCCTTCTTAACAGCCTCGATACCAAGTTTGAGCTGCTGGCAACCAACACGGCATGGGGTACATTGCCCACACGATTCTTCCTCAAAAAACTCAATGTAATTTTTTAGAACGTTATACATTGAACGCGAGCTGTTAAAAATCATCATTGAACCTCCAGTTGGTACACCTTCAAAGCCGATAATGGTATCTTTGAACTTTTTACGGGGAACACAGAAACCTGATGCGCCACCTACTTGGACAGCTTTAGTATCACCATCTCCAAATTCTTCAACAAATTCGCCAACAGTCATACCAAGTTCTAGTTCGTAAATACCTGGAATTGGGGTGTCACCAGAAATGGAAAAAACTTTTGATCCTCGAGAATCGGCAGTACCTAAATCTTTAAACCTTTGCGCCCCGTGCTTGCTAATCATAAATGCGTAAACCAATGTTTCAACATTATTTATAACTGTTGGTTTACTCCTAAAACCAGCAATAGTTGGATATGGTGGTTTATTTCGGGGTTCTCCACGCTTACCCTCCATACTTTCGAAAAGAGCGCTCTCCTCACCGCAAATGTATGCTCCACTACCCATAATTACTTTAATGCGGAATGGTATATTTAGCTCATCTAGTACTGAATGGAAAGCATCAATCTTTTTCTCTAACTCTGGAAGCAAAAACTTGTACTCGCCTCTGAGGTAGATAAAACCTTCTTTAGCCTCAATTACCTTAGCACACACGGTCATCCCACCAAAAACCTTTTCGGGTACTTTAAAAAGTATTTCCCTGTCCTTAAAGGTTCCTGGCTCGCCTTCATCTGCATTACAAATGATATACCTATCGGTTTCAGGCTGTTCTCCTGTGAATTTCCATTTAAGGGCTGTGGGGAATCCAGCACCACCACGTCCCTTTAGGCCCGACTCAAGCAAATCGTTAATAATTTGATCTTTGCTTTTGCCCCATGTATTCTTTAGAACTTCTTTTGCGTTGCAATCTTGTTCGAAAATTAGGTCAACGCGTTTTAGTTTAGTATTTGACATGGTATTCTATACGTTTATGGGTTACTTTTTAATGTACTCGTTCATTATCTCACGCACCTTCTCTGGTGTAAGCTCAGTATAAACCTCATCATTAACAAGCATTGCTGGCCCCTTATGGCACCATCCAAGGCAGTTAGTTTCGAGAAGTGAGAACTTTCTGTTCTGGGTAGTTTCGCCAACCTTAATTTTCAGCAGGTCTTCAAGTTCCTGAAGTATTAGGTTCTTACCCTTCATGGCGCATGTAATCGTACGGCATACACGTATTACATACTTTCCTCGTGGAACTGTGTCGAGAAATGAGTAAAAGGTAGCAGTTCCGTAAACCTGGGCAGCAGCCATATCCAGCTCTCGGGCTATCTCTGTCATAGCCTCATCGGAAACAAATCGCTGATCGGCAACCACTCCCTGAAGGATGGGGATCAAACTCTCCCTGCTCCTACCGTATTTGTCGGCAAGGCTCTTAACTAGTTCTTTAATTTCAGGCATGTTTCTCTAGTTTTGATGGTTAGATAATGTTTGTTATTCAGATAACAGTGTTATTTCAATAACGTTAAATTTTTGTTTAACAAATTGATTGTCACTGTTAAATGTAGAAAGCTTGCTACAAGCCTAACATGACAAATATCATGTTTATGGTCAAAAAGGGGCATGTGGCGGTTAATTTAGAATGATTCAATAGTATATTTAAAGCGAGTATGGTGTATAAAAAAAGCAGCCTTTGCAAAGGCTGCTTTTATAAAGACGCGTTTAAACTATGATTACTCTATCAAAGTCATTTCGTTTAGCAGATATCCAGCACCAGCATACTTGTCGATAATAAATAGGGCATACCTAATATCAATGCTTATGTTACGACACATGTTTGGATCGAACATAATATCACTCATGGTTCCCTCCCACACTCTATCGAAATTTACGCCAACTAAATGCCCTTCGGCATTAATTACCGGACTACCGGAATTACCCCCAGAGGTATGATTTGAGGCCAAAAAGGCAACAGGAACAGTTCCGTTTACTTCCCACTTACCAAAATCTTTTGCTTCGTACAAATCAAGCAAATGGCTTGGTACAGTATAATCATATACATCCATCTTCGACTTCTCTGCTATTCCATCTAGCGTTGTTTGGTGAACATATTCAACTGCATCACTTGGGAAATATCCTTCAACCTCACCGTAAGTAACCCTAAGCGTAAAGTTTGCATCGGGATAATACTTGGCTTCGGGTTTCATTAACATCAAACCCTTTACATACGATCTGTAAAGCAGATCAAGCTCGTTATTCAACTCGGTGAGCTTAGGGTACACATTTACTCTATATATGCTATCGAACTGATAATTTAATTGGAATAGCATATCGTTACGTAATACCTCCATTCTATTTTCAGTGCTATCAGTAAGAAGTGCGATTAATGCAGTGCTATCTGCAAATAACGACTGTGAATAAACTCCTAAAGCAATTGCATACCAGTCTTCGGCATCACTAGGCTTTATACTTTGAAGAGCTCTTGGTGTAAGCGAAGGGGGTAGCAAATCGCTTAGCTTACTCATCATTATGGTGAATACTTCAACATCAATAGGTTTATGATAATCTTTGTAAAATCGGCGTGTAATTGATGCTAAGCGAGCATAAACCTCATCGTCCGCTACCTCTGTATTGGCAGCAACAGCGCTATACTGCCTAACAAGCTGCAAAAGTTCTACGGCATAAAAAGCCTCACGACTTAAGCTGGCGGCAATTGACAATGGTTTGCGCTCGGCGTATAACTCGTCGAAGCGATTTAATAGGTGCCCGTATTCGCGCTTGCGTTCAGCGGTTTCATTAACCCAGCCATCAAAGGTATTCTCAAGAGATAATTTTTTCTCAACTGCATTTAGCCTGATCAGTCCGTTACGTTCACCTATCCACTTTTTCCATGCATTGGCAACACCAGCCTGTTTGCTGGCATACTTAATACGAACGGTATCATTGGTTTGCATGTAACGTTCCATCACCCTAAGCCTAGCATCGCGAAGCGAAATATTTAAAGGGTTAAGATCATTGACAACGTGCTTTACAGCCTGCGAGGTTATAAACTGCTGAGTGCTCCCGGGATAGCCATAAACCATAGTAAAATCGCCAGGGTTTACACCTTTAAGCGAAATTGGCAAGAATCGTTTTGGAGTATAGGGAACGTTATCGGGCGAATAAGCCGCGGGCTTGTTATCCTTATCGGCGTATATACGGAAAAGGCTAAAGTCGCCAGTATGTCTGGGCCACATCCAGTTATCGGTATCGCCACCAAACTTGCCGATATCGGATGGAGGGGCGCCAACTAAACGAACATCCAAAAACTCCTCATAGATGAAGAGAAAATACTGATTTCCGTAAAACATTGGCGCTACTCTAGCGGTATAATGATTCTCGCTGGTTGCCTCATCAATAATATCCTGTGAAATAGCGGTAACGATTGAGTCACGAACATCTTCGGTAGCATTAGCAGGAATGCTTGAGATGATACGATTGGTAACATCGTCCATACGCACTAGAAAACGCACTGTGAGCCCTGGATTTGGGAGTTCCTCCTCTTTGCTCATTGCCCAGAAACCATCTGTAAGATAATCGTGCTCAACAGAGGAATGCCGTTGAATAGCGCCATAGCCACAGTGATGATTTGTAATTAGCAATCCCTCAGGAGAGATTAGTTCGCCAGTACATCCTCTTCCGAAAATTACAATTGCATCTTTCATGCTAGGCTGATTTATGCTATACACATCCTCTGCTGTAAGCTTAAATCCCTTTTGCTGCATTTCAGCAATATTGTATTTCGAGATTAGCATGGGGAGCCACATTCCCTCGTCGGCCTTTGATCCAAATGGAAAGATGGTTGCTACCACCAAAATTGTTAGTAATATTCGTTTCATTTTTGGGTTTTTAAATTTGCTATCGATTTAGATGCATCAATTTAGATTAAGTTTATTGCATACCAATGTGTAAAGCCATAAACTTTTCAATCAATATTCATTAAAAACGAGATAAGCTCGCTGTAAAGCTTTTGAACAGGGAGCCCCATAACATTGAAGTAGGAACCTTCAATTCGCTCAACTCCTATGTAACCAATCCACTCCTGAATTCCGTAGGCACCAGCCTTGTCGAATGGCTTAAAGTTATCAACGTAATACTCAATTTCATCAGTGGTTAACGATTTAAAATACACCTTGGTGACCGATGAAAAGGTACGCTCATGGTTGCCATAAAAAATGGCTACTCCGGTAATTACACTGTGCATTTTACCAGAGAGTTCCTGCAGAATTTCAATGGCATCTTCTCTGCCAATTGGTTTACCTAGCACTTTGCCATTGCACCAAACAATAGTATCGGATGTTAGCAAAACCTCGTGGCTAGCAAGCGATGCTTTATAAACTTCGGCCTTTTGCTTAGCGAGGTAAACAGGGATTTGCTCGGCTTGTAGGCTTGATGGATAAGACTCATCGGCCTCGCCATTGAGCCTAACCTCAAAGGGTAAACCTAGCTCTTTAAGCAACTGTTGCCTTCGTGGCGACTGCGAGGCAAGAACAATTGATTTACCCTTTAATAGCTGATGAAGTAGCATTGGCTTATTACTTATTTACATTTCAAAACCAATCATCTTGCCTTTCTTCATAATGAGCTCATCGTCGAAATAAACATCGGGTTCGGTAACTAATCCATCGAGATGACTGCTAACAGAGATACGACCGCCCATAGTTATATTATTGCCAAAGGCAATATGGATTGTGCCAAACACTTTTTCATCTTCAAGTATTAAACCTGTTAGCTTAGCCTTATAGTTGGTTCCAATACCAAATTCGGCTACGGCACGAGCATCGCGACCAGACTTGTCGAGGATTTTGGTTAGCTCTTCGGCCTGAGGCCCCCCTGTAATACTCTCGGCATAACCATTAACAATATCAACAATAATTGGCTCCTTAATCATACCAATGCCTGCCATTGAGCCATCAATTACCACTCGGCCGTTGGTTTTATCCTCCCAGGGTGCAAGAAAAACCTCACCTGAGGGTAAATTCCCACTTTCGCCTTTGTTACGAAGCACACCCTTACTTCTAATAATCATCCTATCTTTAACTGGCATGGTAACATCGGTACCCTTTTCGGTAACCACGCGGATAGTGCTAATTCCCTCCATTTTATCTGCAATAAAATCGGTTAGAGAGATAATCTTATCGTAATCGGCGCTAAGGCAACGAGCCATAGCATCAACAGTAATACCTGGCATTGTTCCAACCCTTACCCCCTCTTTTACTGCATTCCTACGGGCATCGGTGTGAGTTAGCGATTTTGCTGTAGGACAAATAACCACATCAACCTTTTTCATCATCTCAGCCACTGCCTCAGGTGGTTCCTGTCCATTAATCTCCCTCGATTTAATCTCTATGAGCATTGACTCTTTGGCCATGCTTTTCCCTGCTTCGTGAAGTGCTGCACCAATTTCACGCTTAATTTCGTCGGTTATTACAAGAAGAGTTTCATCGGATTTTAATCCCATACAATCGCGTAGCGCAATTACCGAAGCGTCGCTTAGCTGCTTTTGAATTGATTCCATTATTCTGATTATTTTTGTTTTCAGCGCCCAAAATACGAAATTGAGAGCTGATTGCCAAAACTACAATTGCCTAGCTAAAGCATTTAAACTCTACCAGAAAGAATGTATTACTCAACCAATAATTCATGTAAGAAATGTTCGAAAAGACTATTAACAGGCAGTATTGGGGATTGGCCTAAAGGGCATAGAGACGATTTTGCCATTAACCTAGAGTGGTTTAATATATTGTTTAGAATGTCCTCGCGCTCGCGGCTTGTTGCATTTTTGAGTGCAATTGCCCTGTTGTGTATGTAGGTTGTTCCCACTCTGCAGGGAACACATTTACCGCAACTCTCGTGCTTAAAAAATTTTAGAA
>CAZGQZ010000069.1:0-8736 GCA_964527985.1 uncultured Rikenellaceae bacterium
TGACTTTAGGTGGAAAACTTACGGGTAACTAGAGGCTGTTTGCGAATTGCAGGTTAAACCTGCTGCTAATAGACCGACGGCGGTGCAACCGCCGCCGAACTGAGAGCATGACAAAAAGTTGAGAGGCCTTTACTTTGGTTCTGCAATTCATTACCTTTGTAAAAAATGTACTGAAATGGATATCATTGCAAGAAAATTGAACTTTGTACAGGAATTCCTCAGAATTTCCGATGAAGACCTTGTTGATAAATTAGAAACGTTTTTAAAAACTGAAAGAAAGAAAAGGATTGATAGAGATATTAAGCCTATGTCAACGAATGAATTCAATCAGATGATAGAGAAAGCCGAAGATGATGTCAATAATGGTCGTGTGATTGATGCTAGAGAGCTACTTGAAAAGGTTGAGAAATGGAAATAAGGGTTCTCTGGACAGATTCTGCTCTTTCTCAACTTGAAGATATTTATGATTACTACAAGATTAAAGCAAGTCCTAGAGTTGCTAAAAAATTAGTAAAAACGTTAGTGGAAGAAACCATTGTTCTTGAATCAAACCCACTAATTGGCGTTAAAGAACCCCTCCTTACAGAAAGACCTTATGAATATAGATTTCTCGTTAAAAACAAGTGCAAAATAATTTATCGTTTTAATGAAAACCTGATAAGGATAATTTCAGTTTTTGACTGTAGACAAAACCCAAATAAGATAAAGAAAATCGCTGAATAACCCCGCATTCAGATCGGAATCCACTATTAGTTGTTCAATTTTCTACAGCTTTACCAACAAAAGGCTGGCTGTGCTTATCTCCGCTTCCATACAGCAACCATACTAACCAACACTGTAATCATCAACCGACCATGTGTAGGCCAAAATTAGCTCGTTTTGGTTAAAGGCGTTTTGGTTAAAGCGTTTTATAGCGGTCATAACGGACTGTGCCATTTCGGGGGTTGGGCACTGCACAAAAATGGCTATGTTGTAACCGGGCCATACGGCCGTATCGAAACGGCTATCGCCCACAGCATTGTGCGCAAGCACCCTGTCAATTAGCTGGTAGCTTTCAACCTTCGCTTTGCTCAAAAGCTCTTGCAACGATTCGAGTATGCTCACGTTGCATGTGCAGTAAACTATTTGCATAACTTATGTTTTTACTTAACCTACGTTACTACTTCTCCTCTCGCCTAGCCTTACCATGAAAAACGGCATAAACCGTTGGAACCACCAAAAGGGTAATTACTGTTGAGGCAAGTAGCCCCCCAATCATGGTAATGCCTAAGGGTTGATAGGCCTCGCGCCCCATGCCCTGGCTAAGGGCAAGCGGCAGCATACCAAGCATGGTTGTAAGACTTGTCATTAGCACAGGTCTTAAGCGGCTACGACCCGCCTCCTGAATTGCCTCGTATAGCTTTAGCCCGCGTTTACGAAGCAGGTTGGTGTAATCGACCAGTACAATGCCGTTATTCACAACAATGCCAATTAGCATAATTACCCCCACAAAAGTGGTTACGCTTAGGGTTACTCCGGTAATTTTAAACGCCCATATAACGCCGATAAACGTTAGCGGAACGGCAAACATAATAATGAACGGATCGCGAAACGACTCGAACTGCCCCGCCATTACCATGTATACCAACGCTATACCCAAAAAGAAGATGAGGTACAAATCGGCAAACGACTGGCCCTGCTGCTCGGTCTGTCCCGATAGCACTACCTCGGTTCCAGCAGGAATGTCAATACCATCAAGCATTCTCTTTGCCTCGGCCTGTCCTTCGCCAAGCGATACTCCATTTAGCTCGGCGGTTACCCTAACAATTCGGTCCTGCGCCAGCCTATCAATTTGCAACGAGCCTGTTCCTAAAACAATATCGGCCACTGCCGAAAGTTTTATTGGTTGCCCCATAAGGTTGGTTAGGGTTATGTTTCCAATGTCGGCTATCTCATCTCTGGCGCTTGGTGCATAGCGAATGGCAATGGTGTACTCGTTGCCCTCCTCCTTAAAACCGCTGGCCTCATCGCCATAAATGCTTTGCCTAACCTGCATCCCTATCATGGCCGTGTTAAGCCCCAATGCCGATGCTTTTTGCCTATCAACCCTAACCTGCACTTCAACCTTACCGTTATCAATGGTATTTACCACATCGGTAAAGCTAGCCGATTGCTTTAGCTTGCCCGATATTTGGTTGGCCATGGCGTTTAGCTGGCTGTAATCGGTGCCCGAAATGTGAAACTCAATGGGCTTAACATTTCCTGTAACCGCTTGCGAAATAATGCTTCCGCCCACAATATTGAAATTTTCAACCTCGGGTATCGAGTCGATGTAAGGGCGTAGCTCACGAGCAATTTGCTTGGCGCTCCGGTTTCGATGGTTTGGCAAGCTAAGGTGACACAGCACGGTGGCTATGTTCTTACCCTCTCTAAAGCCAACGGATGTTAGCATTCCGTTTTCCGACTGTCCTGAGATTGAGGCTATGCTGCCAGGAATGGCCTCGGGTATTTGGCGCTCAAAAATATCCATCACCACTTGGGCAATGCTGTCGGTTTTATGCGATGTGGCTCCAATGTCAATCTCAACGGTGGCAATAATATCGCCTGCATCGAACTCGGGTATGTAGTCGGTACCTAACCCTTTGCCAACCCACATGCTAACCGCAAGCAAAACCACCACTGCGCTTAGCGTAAAGGTTTTGTGGAACACAGCCCAACCCAAGGTTTTTTTGTAGATGCTCTCGAGCAGAACAAACAGCTTTTCGCTCACCCTGTAAAGCCAATATCGCTTGCGTTGCTCGCCTCTTTGTATGGGTTTTAGCAGCTGCGACGAAACCATAGGCGTGAGCATAAGCGCAGTAAGCAACGAGGCAATCATGGTTATTGAGGTGAGAATAGCCAGCTGCTTAAACATAACGCCTACCAGTCCGCCCATAAAAACCATGGGAATAAAAACCATTAGCGTGGTTAGGGTAGATGCTGTGATAGCCGCTCCCATTTCGCTGGTACCAAAAATGGCCGCTTGCTTTGGTCGCGAACCTCCCTCAATGTGCTGCGTAATGTTTTCGAGCACAACAATGGAGTTATCAACCACCATGCCCATGGCAATGATTAGCGACATAAGGCTAAAGATGTTGATTGTCCACCCAAGCACGTACATCAGGATAAACGCGGTGATTAGCGAAAACGGAATGGTAAGAAAAACGATTAGGCTTAACCGCCACTCGCGCAAAAAGGCAAAAACCACCAGCACAACAAATATGAGGGCAAACCAGAACGATTGGGTAAGGTTTTTAATGCTCTCAACAATTAGCTCGTCCGATTTCATCACCTCATCGATGCTGATATCGGCAGGGAGCGTTGGCAAAATCTCGTCGACCTTTTGCCTTACGGCATCAACTACCTCAAGGGTGTTGGCTCCGGTTTGGCGCTGAATCATTACGGCAACCCCTTGTCCGTGCTGGGTTCGCGAATTCTCATCGAGCTCCTTAAACCCATCGGTTATGGTGGCCACATCTTTTAACCGAATAACCCTCCCGTTGAAGTTTACCAGCGCAATATCGCCCAAATTGGCAACCTGCTCAATATCGCCGGGAATACGAATGGCAAAATCGTTTTGCCCAACCCTAATATTCCCTCCGGGAATGGTGATGTTTTCGGCCTGCAGAATGGTAGCTATCTGACCAATTGGAATGCTGTATGCAGCAAGCTTTTGCGGATCGACCTCAACTTTTATTTCCCTTTTGGGCGTTGCAAGCACCATAACTGTTCCAACGCCGGGTAGCTTACGAAGCGGAGCAGCAATTTGGTCTTGAATAATCTTCTCCAATCCATTGTAGCTGTCGCGAGCGGTTATGCCGTAAACTAGCACAGGAAGCATGGACGAATTTATCTTGTAAATAAAGGGGTTATTTGCCCCATTGGGCAAGCGGTTTTTTACCAACTCAATAAGGTCGCGCGCATTACTTGCTGAGGCGTTTATGTCCGATCCCCACTCGAATTGTAGCGAGATGAACGATACGTTCTCCTTCGATTGCGAGCTAATTTCCTTTAGGTTTTCGGTTCCGCCCAAGGCCGCCTCGAGCGGGCGGGTAACCTGCTGCTCAACCTCAGTTGCCGACGCCCCGGGGTAGATGGTAATTACGGTTAGTGAAGGGAACTCCATTTCGGGCATAACATCTAACGGAAGGCGAGTTAACGACACCAAACCAAAAAGCAGTATGGCCACAAAGAGCATGGCAACGGCAACCGGTCGGCGAACTGATATGCGAGGTAGTATCATAACGATTTCTTATTGTTAGGTTCAAAAAAGCGAATACAGGTTTATGCTAGCATGCTACTGCCTAACGTTTACCTTTTGTCCGTGCTGTAGCTTACCTTTTCCCTCAACCACTATACTCTGGTTTGGCTCTAGCCCATCAACGGCAACCAAATTGCCATTGGTATACAAACGCCGCACAACAATTCGCTTGGCAACATCATTGTCAATAATATAAACAAACTCTTCGCCCGTTCCGGGCAAATGGCTTATTGCGTTAAGAGGCACAAAGCAAAGCTGCTGCTCGGGTAGCATAACCGTAACACGTGCAAACATTCCGGGCATTAGCAAGCCGTTGCTGTTATCGAGCACTATTTCGGCCGATGCTGTTCGCGTTAACGTTGATAGCATAGGCTTTACCGACGATACCTTTGCCTTGATGCTTTTATCTGGAACAGCATCAAGTTCGATAAGCGCATCGAGGCCTTTCATAATATTAGGTAAATCCTTCTCGTTTACATCGAATTTAACCCTAACCGGGTTAAGCTGCATGAGCCTAACAATGCCCGAGCGCATGGAGTAACCAGGGTCGAGGCCTGGGTTTATGAAGAATATTTCGCCCTCTTCCATCATTCGCTCAACAATGGTTCCCGAAAATGGTGCGTAAACGCGCGTGTTCTTCCTAATCATTTCGGTTTTTGCGTTGGACGCATCGAGTTTTGCCTTTATGTGATCGTACTCCATTTGGCTAATACTCTCCTTTTCGCGAAGACGCTTTACCCGTTCGTAATCCTTTTGCAGGGCTTGATTTTCAACTTCGGCTTGGGTGAGCATTTCGTCCGATAGCTCGACAATTAAATCGCCTTTATTAACAAAATCGCCCTCGATAAAATGGATGGCCTCAACCTTGCCCGGTAAAGCAGCGCCTAGGTTTGCCTCACGATTTGCCAATACAGTGCCCGTGAACATTTGCGTGGGTGCGTAGCTTAACAGCTTAACCTTATCGGTTATAACCTCGGGTATTGCTTGGGTTTGCTTATCGGGTTGCTCATTTTTCCCACTGCAGCTAGCTAGCAGCAGCAATGTGGTGGTGGTTATTACTATACTTTTTCCTATCATAGCTTTGGCTCAATTAGTATTCTACTTTAAGTTACCTGCTGCACGTTTAAGGTTGATAATGGCGAGCTGATTCTCCATGCGTGCATCAATTAAATTACTCCAAGCCTGCTGCCATAGCGCTTGTGCTTCGAGCAAATCGGAGGTTTTTACCATTCCCTCGCTAAATGCATCGGAGGTTATTCGGAGGTTTTCTTCGGCTAGTACTAAGCTCTCGTTGGCCATTGCCACCTTTTTTGCCCCTTCGGATGCAGTAAAAACAGCCTGTTGAACCTGCAGTGATATTAGCTCGCGCGCTTCGTTTAACTTTAGCTCAGCAGCATTAAGCTCATGCCTTGCTGCTCGGAGCGTATGCGATTTATCGTTCCAATGAAAAATGGGAATACTCATGGCTACGCCTACACTCCAATCGGCACCAAATGAGCTGCTAAATCCCTTGTACGGATTTGGGTTAAGCACATTGTAGCTGGCCGTTAGGCCAATATTTGGCATATACCTCGACTTTGCAATTTTAACAGCCGATTGGGCAATGCCCACGGTTTGGGTAAGCGCGTTAAGTTCGGGTCTGGCAGCCATTGCCGAATCGGCATAGGCCATTTCAGGGGCAATGCTTATGCCTTTTGCTAGGCTGTCGGCTAGGGCTATTTCGGTTTGCAGAGGCAAACCCACTACCTGGCAAAGAGCCATTTGCGATAACCTTACCCCATTCTGTGCCTTATGCAGATTCAGGTTAGCCTCGTTAAGCTTAACCTTTACTTTTAGCATATCGTTCTTTAGAATAATGCCCTCATGGTAAAGGTTCTCAGTGTCATGTTTTAGCTTTTCGAGCAGAACAATATACTGCTTTACCATTTGCACCTTTTCGGATAAAGCCACAACCCGCCAGTAGTTCTCCTCAGTTTTGTAGAGCACATCGGTTTTCTCCTTCGCTAGGCTTGCTTGGGCAATGGCATTACCCCGCTTGCTGATGTTATATGTTTCGCGAATTTTACCTCCGGTAAAAATGGGTTGCGTTAACGATACTCCTCCAACAAAAATGTTCTTTGCACCCAGTTCAAACTGATCGCTTGGCAACCAGGCGTAGCTATTAAACACGGGGTTGCCATCCTTATCGTAAAGCATTTCGCCGCTAATAGGATTGAAAACAAAGGTGTTTGCAGGATCGAGGTTAGGATCGAACTCACCCGTTTCGGCGTTTATTGAGCTAAACGGAACAACCGGAATTAGCTTGTCGCCATCGAAAAGGCTGAAAGGCTTGTTAACCCTTGTGTACGCTGCATTTGCCGAAATGTTGGGGTAAAAATTTGTTCGTGCCGATTTGGAAAGCGCATCGGTTGCTCCAACCTGCTCGTGCGCAACCCTTAGCCCAAGGTTATGCTCAAGAGCCATTTGCTTGCACTGCTCAAGGCTTAGTATTTGCTCTTGCGCACACAATTCTGCTGCAAAAACGGCTAAACAAAATGTTGCCAATAAAATTTTTGATTTTAACATATCGCTACTCATTTCGAATTACAATGCCATAAAATAGTATGTTAAGCATATCATCGAGAACCGTTTCGAGGTTTTCGGCCTTTGGACTGGTTATAAACAATGGTATTTCGAGACCTTTCATTGCTGTAAGCAAAGCAACTGACGAAAGCTCAATATCCATCTCCTTAAACTCACCGTTTGCAACGCCATCGGCTAACAGCTTTTTTATTATGCCATGCTCCTCGGTATCGTACTTTGAGCGGAGTTTCTCAACTAAATCGAGGTTTGAAATATCGTTGTTCTTAATAAGCGTATAGTAGTTGGCCATAACCCTAACTGCTAGCATACGGGTTTTAACGTATGCCCTAATCTTGTCGACTGTTGATTGCGACGAGCTGAGGATAACCTCAATTTTCTCGCGCAGCGCCTCTGCTTCCCTATCAACCACCGCTTTAAAAATATCTTCCTTGCTACTGAAATAGTAGTAGATTGAGCTTTTGCCCTTTCGTAGTGCGTGAGCAATATCGTCGACTGTGGTTTTTTTAAACCCAAATTTTGCGAATACTCCAGCAGCAATGCTTACAATATCGTTTCGCATGTTTGAATGAGCATTCTGCTCTTTACCCTTTTCTTTTTTCATCTGGCTTTGAGTTAAACCAAAGTATAATACGATGGATTTGTATATTCGACCTTTTTACTTTTTCAGTCCAAAAGTATTCTATACAGAAAAAATATCCAAATAAACTTTCGACTAATTTTGTTAAATAGTCGAAAAAAGTACTCTTATCGTTCACAAACAACCAGTTGAGTTTAGGTAAACATGCTGTAAAATATTTCTCAGTTCATGATATTTATCTTGTTCCTATTGAATGAAAAATATACTTTTGCTACTTCATTCACAGCTACCTCAAACGGTTTAAAATTGAATAACTACGATAAAACCCATTAATAATGAAACGAATACTTGTTGTTGGAGCAGGCGGACAAATTGGCTCTGAGCTTATCCCTCACCTTCGCAAAATATATGGCGATAGCAATGTAATTGCATCGGATATTAACTGTTGTACCTGTAAGCAGCTTGGCGAAGCAGGCCCTCTTGAAGAGTTTGATGCGCTCGATGGCAAACGTTTTGCCGAAGTTGTTAAAAAGTATAAGGTTGATACCATTTTCAACATGGTAGCCTTGCTGTCGGCAACTGGAGAGAAAAACCCGCAGCTAGCATGGAAAATAAACATGGGCGCACTGCTTAACACACTCGATATTGCATTGGAAAATGGTTGTGCCGTTTTCACGCCAAGTTCAATTGGAGCCTTTGGCCCATCAACTCCTCAAGACAATACGCCGCAGGACACGGTAATGCGACCAACCACTATTTACGGAGTATGCAAGGTGTCGGGTGAAATGCTAAGCGATTACTACTCGCAACGTTTTGGCCTCGATACGCGAAGCGTTCGCTTCCCTGGCATTATATCGAACGTAACACTACCTGGTGGTGGAACAACCGATTACGCTGTTGAAATATACTACGAAGCCATTAAGCAGAAGAAGTTTACGTGCCCTCTACCCAAAGGTACTTATCTCGATATGATGTATATGCCCGATGCGCTCGACGCTTGCGTTCAGCTTATGGAAGCCGACCCAAGCAAGCTTAAGCACCGAAATAGCTTTAACGTGACAGCAATGAGCTTTGAGCCATCGCAAATAATGGAAGTTATTAAGCAGCGTATACCTGAGTTTACCATGGATTACGATGTTGATCCAGTGAAGAAGGCTATTGCCGAGAGCTGGCCAAACTACATGGACGACACCTGCGCTCGCGAGGAATGGGGATGGAACCCTAAGTGGAATCTTGAAACCATGACCGACGATATGCTTAAGGTTATTGCCGAAAAGCATGCAAAAGGGTTAATATA
>CAZGQZ010000069.1:8836-11318 GCA_964527985.1 uncultured Rikenellaceae bacterium
TTGCTTCGTCTCGTACCTCACTCCCAAAAACGATAATTGGTTTATTATTATAAGACGGGCTCTCCCTTTATGCCTTCAACCACTTATCGAGCCAAGCCTTAAACTCGCGCTGCCAAAGGATACCGTTTTGAGGTTTTAAAACCCAATGGTTCTCATCGGGAAAGAAAAGGAATTTGCTTGGTACACCAAGCATTTGGGCAGAGTTGAATGCGGCCATCCCTTGGGTATATGGGATACGAAAATCCTTACCTCCATGGATAACAAGAATTGGCGTATCCCAGTTCTTCACAAAGTTATGCGCGCTATGCTTATAGCTATTCATGGCCACTTTATTTTCAGTTTCCCAAGGGGCTCCGCCCATTTCCCACTGGTCGAAAAACATCTCCTCGGTTGTCATGTACTCCATTTCGGAGTGGAACACGCCGCAGTGGGAGATAAACGCCTTGAATCGCTTATTGTGATTCCCAGCCAACCAGAATACGGTGTAACCACCGTAACTTGCTCCAATGGCTCCTAGCCTATCCCCATCAACCCAAGGCTCCTGTTTTACTTCATCAATGGCAGCAAGTAAATCGCGCATTTCCTGTCCGCCATGATCCTTGCTGATTTCATCGGTCCACGCCTGCCCAAAGGTTAACGAACCGCGACGCGCAGGCGCAACCACAACGTAACCGTTTGATGCCATGATTGAAAAGTTCCAGCGGTAGCTCCAAAACTGGCTAACTGCACTTTGCGGACCACCCTCGCAGTATAAAAGCGCAGGGTACTTTTTAGTTTGATCGAAATTTGGAGGCAGAATAACCCAAGTATGCACCATCTTGCCATCGCTCGATTTTACCCAGCGCCGTTCAACCGTTGGCATAGTTAGCTGGTTAATTATATGATCGTTAATTGCTGATATCTTCTTCTGCTCGCCAGTAACAGGGTTGATGCTAAAGATTTCGGCGGGCGAAATCATTGAAACCTTATCGCCAATTAGCATATCGCCAGCAATGGCAACCGAATGATAATCGTGTAAACCTTCGGTTATGGCTTTTATCTCGCGCGTAGCCATATCCATCTTATAAATTTGGTGCGTTGCCTCAACGCCAGCTACAAAGTATATGGATTTTCCGTCGGCAGTCCACTGAATGTTCGATGGTGAGTAGTCGAAATCGGGTGTTAGGTAAGTCTTTTCACCCGTCGCCATATCCATTACAAAAACTCGTTCCTTATCGGCCTCAAAGCCTGCTCGCTCCATCGAAAGCCAAATCATCCTGTCGCCACTTGGCGAAAAAACGGGTTGCTTATCGTAGCCCATCATCCCTTCGGTCAGGTTTTGGGTTTCGGCTTTCTCAATATTATATAGGTAAATATCAGAGTTGGTGCTAAACGAATATTCCTTGCCGGTTAGCTTTTTGCAGGTATAGGCAATTGACTTTCCGCAGGGAGCCCATGCAATTTCCTCCATGCCCCCAAAGGGCATCAAAGGGCTATCGTAGGGCTCACTGGCCATAATATCAACTGGGTTCGCCACCTTTTCGCCTGTAAAATCGGCTACAAAAATGTGGCTATAATAGCCATCCTCCCATGTGTCCCAGTGGCGATACATCAAATCGTCGTACATCATACCACTGGCTTTGGGCAAGTCGGGGTAAATATCTTCCGTTGTTTTATCAACCTTAACCTCGCTTATAAAAAACACTTTGTCGCCTTTAGGCGAAATGGAAAAACCATTGATATCGCTAGGGAAATTCGATACTTGTCGACGATTATTCCCCTTAGTATCCATTGTCCATATCTGAGCGGTTTCACCCTCAGTAGAGATAAAGGCAAGCTTGCTATCGGTAACCCAAGCTAAGTTAAACTCATGTGCGCTAGTTTTGGTAATCTGCTTGTTGTTGGATCCATCGGTATTCATAATAAACACCTCGCTATTGCTACGATTTTGCTCAACCGAATAGTACGTAACGGTATAGGCAATTTGCTGCCCATTGGGCGATACTGCAACCTGCCCAAGTCGGCCAAGCGCCCACAAAACCTCGGGTGTTAGAGTTCCATTTTCGACCTTAATACTTGAAGGTCCAATAATTTGTTCAGATGATTGCTGTTTTGTATTGCACGATACTGCTAAAAGTACAATCAGCATAAACCATAACGATATTCTTTTCATAGTTAGCTGTTTTAGGAAAGTTTTGCTAAAGGTATGAATTGTGGGGGCAATGCGCAATGAAAATTGCCAAGAGAATTTTGGAGAGGATAAAAAACAAAAACACAGACCTCTCAAATGTTAGATCTGTGTTAATTGCTAGATAAGATAAAACTACTTTTTCACATCATAAAAACACCTTTTGGGCGAGTGCAAAACGCCATCGGCCACTAGGC
This sequence comes from uncultured Rikenellaceae bacterium, assembly GCA_964527985.1. Lineage (GTDB taxonomy): Bacteria > Bacteroidota > Bacteroidia > Bacteroidales > Tenuifilaceae > Perlabentimonas. The sequence goes on from CAZGQZ010000069.1 coordinate 11,201, forward strand.
TTTTGATGGTCTTGTCAACATCCTTTTTATCTATTCCGGCGGCTTCGGCCACCTCACCAGCCTTCATGGGTTTGCCAGCGTTCTTAATGGTTTCGAGTACTTTGTCTTTTGGTTCCAT
>CAZGQZ010000070.1:0-11302 GCA_964527985.1 uncultured Rikenellaceae bacterium
GAATATGTCCTGCATTGCCAATAATATACTCTTCGTGTGGCTCAAGCTTATAGTTTGAATCGTCATTCATCTTTGTAGTCATTACGACTATCAAATCGGCTCTAATGTTAACGGCCAAATCTAAAACCTCTTCTTGGTATGCCTTTGCACCTGGAACTGTATAAACAGTATATTTTGCTCCCCTTTCATCGAGGTACCTAACTGCAGAGGCCATATTCAAGTCAACCTTAGCCACCAACTCTGGATCAGATACATTTGGTTTAATTAGGTGGAACTTAGAAACATAAAAGTCGCAAAAATATGAAATCCACCCATGCTTCTCCTTGTTCTCTACTGTAAAATCAATGGGGAATACGATATCATCGTATCGCCTATTAATTGGCGGTTCTTGAATTGTTACAAATGGAACTTTTGCCTTAGTTATAACATCAAGCGTACGTAAGCCGCTAAGATTATCCTTACCCTTAACGCTCTCAGAGCCCATAATTACGAGACTTGCGCTAATTTCTTCAGAAACACGAGCAATTTCAGCTGGGATATCGCCTATTGCAACAATTGCGTTAGGCTTAATGGAATACTTCTGCTCTATTTGTGCAACAACTTTATTTATCCTTTCGCCAACTTCTTCCACCTCGGTTTTGCTACTTACTACATGAAGAAGTGTAATTGCTTCGCCAACAACCTCTGAAACTCTCACTGCATGCTGCAAGGCGTAATCGGCAACTTTGGAGAAGTCGGTTGGAACGAGAATATTTTTTTTGCTTCTTTCCATGGATTTATCTATTTTTAAGCATGTGTATTATGGTTTCCCTTGATTTCAGAATAATAATGCGTAATATTACGCAGAGCATTAATCTTAGCAAATGCTTGGATTTTTGTAAAGCATTAACAGCACTAAATTAAATGGTCTAAGGTATGAATTTTATAAAATTTTTGCTCATACAGCAAATTATTTTTTTAAAGATAGCCTTGGTTGCTGTTTATGCTCAACAAACCATACCCTCACAAAATGCCCCTGCTAAACCCCTAGTTTACCCCATTGCTTCGCTACCAAACAGCTTTTACGAAACACACTCTAGTTTTACCCCTCTTGGTCAAAACCTACTGTTGGTTAAAGGAGATAAAAAAACCTATGTTTTTGATGGTTTCAACTGGGATACAATATGCCTTGGAACAAGCTACAGAATAGTTAACGGCAACAGTAATGAAGTTTTCATACTTCACGAAAACTCGGTTACCCTTTTACAACCCCAATCCGATGGCAGCATACATAAACAACAAGTAGTTGATACTTTGTTAACGAAAACCACCGGCAATATCGATTCTTTTTTCTCTACCGGAAATAATTCCTATCTATTCACTACAGATAAGGGTCTTTGGCTATTAAACAGTGGCCTTACTCATATTGATTCAACCAACAGAAAAACCAAACTACTTAACACGCGTACTGGAGTTTTATACCTAAAAAATGGCGAAGGAGCATTTACCATTAATATTGAGGAAAGCACACTTAAAGCAATTGAAAACACAGCAAGCATTAGTTTTAATCGTGTTATTGCTGCCGAGTTCATTAACAATAACCCAGTATTTATATATAGCGATGCACCTTGGATACATTACACTAGCCAAACCGCAAATGAGCTGGATTTTTTCAGTTCCAATTTAAACAAAAACTTACGTATAAAAAAAGCAATTGCAAAACACGGATATCTGCTTTTGCTCACCGAGTCTGAAGGGTATATTCTTCTCAATGAGAACGGAGAAGTTATATTGAAATTTAACGGCAGTAATTCTTCAGCGGAAATAGATAATATTTATGATATTATTGCGCTAAAGGATGGAGAGGTATTACTGTTAACCAAAACATCAATACTTCATTGTACAAACCCAAAATTTTCTGGTAATTTTTCTCAGATAAAAGGATTCAGCCCAACACCGAACAACATAGCGCTTATTAAAAACAATATATATGCTTTAACAAACAATGGACTTTACATAACAAGCTATTCGAAATCCAACATTGAAAAAGGAGAATTTAAGAAGTTAAAAGCCATCAATTCAACCGATGCACAAATATTACACAACAATAGTATCATTATTCTCAAAGAAGGAAATAGTATTTATAGCATTAGCAACCAAAACATAAGCAACATTTCGATACCCCTTGAAATTACTAACGGGAAATTATTCTCTTTATCCAAATTTAATAATGAGATATGGGCTTTTAGCCTATCTGAAAACACAATAAATGGATTCTGTATAACTAACCCACAAAAAAACAGCATAAGCATAGTATTACCCGTAAGTTCTTGCGGCTTTTCGGATATATATATCTACAATAGCTCCATACTACTTAAAGATAATAATGGAAACTATTTAGCTTGTGAAGTTAGCAAACCTGATAATGGATGGCATCCCGCTGATTTGCGTAAGCTATTCCTCAATCAGCTTTTCGCTTTAGATAGCACAGAAACACCTCAACTAATGCCTACAGAAACTGTTGAGCATTATGAGGAATATTTTGGCAAGCCGCTTCAAAACGACTCCTCTAACCTTATCGTGCCACTATCAATTCATAACCAAAACCTTATTGCAAAAAAACAGTTTCGCAATTTTTCTGATATCTACTCCATTTGGCTTTACCATTTTTCAAGAGAGAAAAAATGCTATTTACCGCAAAAGCCCCTCGCATCGTTAATGCTAAACACCATTGTTTATAGCGCTATTTACACACCCGACTCAACGCTACTTCTATCAACAAACATGGGGTTGCTTTACTTCACTAACCCGCCCGATGCTATTGAACCAACTGCAATAATCCATAAAGCTAAGCTTATTTCAAGCACAAACGAACAAATTATCAAAAATGGATACTTTGCAAACCAATCGCAACACCCTAAAATAGTAACCCCTTCATTTTCATACCGGTCAGTAAACGCGTCATTTTCAGGAACCGCCTCAAAAGGATGGGAGTTTAGTCTTAATAGCATTCTCTTCTCCAGCAAGCTTAACGAAGTTGATAAAGATTGGACCCCTTGGACCAAGGCCAACACGAGAGACATTAACCGACTTTCACCCGGAAACTATACACTTAGCGTAAAAACGCTAAACTTTTTGGGTGAAGAGTCGCAAACAGCGAGCATACAGTTTACCATAAAACCAAATTTTTTCGAAACACCATACTTTGTAGCAGCGTTGGCCATATTCATATTCATTCTTGCCTATACAATACACAGGTGGCGCGTTTACAATCATGCTAAGGTTCGCTTTAAGCTCGAAAAGCTTATTAACTCACGAACCGAAGAACTTGTCAAGGAAAAAGAAAAGGCCGAAAACCTTATCGCTAGGGTATTACCTCGCGACACTGCCTCTGAACTTAAAGAAAAAGGAAGAGTTAACACCCAACGCTTTAAAACAGTTACAGTTCTTTTTTCTGACATTGAGGGCTTTACCCGAATCACAGAGGAAACAAACCCTGAAATCCTAATCGACCAGCTAGACCGATTCTTTCTATACTTCGATTCGGTGGTTGAAAAATATCGCATCGAAAAAATTAAAACCATTGGCGATGCCTACATGTGTGCAGGTGGAATACCGCAAAAAAACCGAACAAATCCTGTGGAAGTTGTGCTGGCTGCACTTGAAATGATGAACTACATGCGCGACATTAACAACCAAAACTCATTTTACCACAACGTTTGGGAGCTACGAATTGGAATAGACACTGGACCCGTAATTGCAGGTGTAGTTGGACGGAATAAGCTTTCGTACGACATATGGGGTAGCACAGTTAACATAGCAAGCCGAATGGAATCGTCGGGCGAAGCAGGACAAATAAACATATCGGGCAATACTTTTATGCTTGTAAAAGATTACTTTGTTTGCCCATTTCGAGGAAAAATGCCCGTAAAAAACAGAGGCGACATTGAAATGTACTTTGTTAATGGAATAAAGCCCGAGCTATCGGTTAACAAGCTGGGCATTGAGCCAAATCACAAGTTCAAAGTTCAGGTTCAGATAATTCGCTTGGGCGATTTAGAAGAATTTGTATATGAAAAATTGGAAAAAGGGCTTCCTAAAAACCTATACTACCACAATTTAAAGCACACCGTTGACGTTTACACACAGGTTGAACTAATTGGGCGAGCGGAAAATGTTGATGATGAGGAAATACTGTTGCTCAGAACCGCTGCACTTTTTCACGACTCTGGGCACTTAATTGATTACGATACACACGAAGAGATGGCCGTAAAACTGGCTAAAGAAATTCTGCCCGAATACCAATACACCGACAAGCAAATTGATGCAATTTCGGATTTAATTATGAGCACGAAACTTCCGCCTCAACCAAAGAATCTGCTTGAGGAAATAATGTGCGATGCCGATTTAGATTACTTGGGTCGAACCGATTTTATTCCTGTATCAAACACCTTATATAAAGAGCTACACGAGCATGGCAAGATTGGAACTTTACGCGAATGGAATGAGATGCAGATTAAATTCATTGGGCAACACTCATACTTCACAAAAACGGCAAGAAAATTGCGAAACGTGAACAAGCAAAGTCAGCTCGATAAGCTAAGAGATTGGCTAGAAAAAAATTAATATTGACATTTTTCGTTTAAACATTTGCTCTCTTTACAATAATAATTGCTACATTTAACGGGGATTTTAAAGACAATCTCATAAATTAGGCACGATATGAACACTGCAAAAAAGGTTGTACTTGTTCCTTGGGACTTTACCGAGGGTTGTGAAATAGCGCTAAAGCATGCACTCCAGCTTGCTAGCGTTGCCGATAACGAAATACTCCTACTACACATAATTCCCAAAACGTGGTGGAGCATGCTTTTAGGTCAAAAGCATACAAAGCAAGAAAAAATTGAAGAGCTTAAGCGTAAACTTGAAACCGTTGCAGACAGGGTTTCCTCTGAACATAAGTTTAGCCCCATTTCAATGGTGCTCGAAGGCGACCCCGTTAAGATAATTAAAGACTTAATTGTAACGGCAAACCTCAACCTTATTGTTACTCACAAATACTACGTTTTCGAAAAGAAAAAGTACAGCAGTAGCGATTTTCTGAAAAAGCTAACGGTTAAAAACCTAAGCATCCCATTCATTATTGCTGAGGCTCCCCCAGTGCATAGCCACTATATTGAAATTGTAGTTCCGCTTGACTACGATAAAAAGTACAAGGAAACTCTGCATTGGATTATCTACCTTTCTAAATACTACAAGTGTAATATTAACCTCATAAAACCATACATCTCCGACGAAAGAAAGAAAAAGGATATGGCCAACAACATCTACTTTACCAAAAAGATGCTTGATGGAAACAAAATTGTGTATGGTATAAAAACAGCAAAAAGGCAGAATACTTTCCGCGATGAGGTTTTTAAATTTGCCAACAACATTGATGCTGACCTTATCCTTATTATGGCCGACAAGTATAACACATACGTTAAAGATCCTAAAGGGAAAGCACCATCGAGAATACCAATTATGTGTATAACTCCTCGGATTAGAAAACTACAGGGTTTCTACTAACAGTAGCACATAATATATGTATTAAACAATAGCATTTTACCTAACGCAGCTATTTAGGTGAAATGCTTTTATTAAATTGCTACCTATGAAGCTTAAACTTACCCTTCAGCAAAAAATATTTTTTCTTGTAATCGGCGTATCGATAGTAATATACGCCATTGCTATTGGCTACATTGCAACCAGAGCAAAAAAAACAGCAATGCACGATGCCATTATGCTAACAGTTGCCACAGCTCAAAAAAATGCATCGGACATAAAGGCTCTTCTCGAAGAGGATTTAGTTGCCATGAGAACGCTATCGCAATCTGTTCTCTCGTACAGTGAAATGAACGAAGCGCAATGGAAGAAAGTTTTTGCAAAAATGTACGAAGAAGTCATACAAGCCAATCCTCAATTCCTTTCGGTTTGGGATAGCTGGGAGCTTAGCCATATTGACCCTAACTACACTAAAGATTATGGCAGATATGTAGCCGAATACTGGAGAGAAGGTCATCTTATTAAAAGCAATTTCTCGCTAAAAAGCATGACCGGCGACAATGCCGACTATGCACGATTAAAACGAAACGCTACCGAGGCATTGGAAAACCCCTACTTTTATAGCTATACAGGAAGCGGTGGAAGCCAAATTCTGATGACAAGCCTAATCGCACCAATAATTGAAGGTCAAAAGTATATTGGGGTTGTTGGGGTTGACATTTCGCTCGACAGGTATCACCCAATTATCACTCAAATAAAACCGTTTAAAAACAGCTACGCATTTCTGGTGGCAAACGACCTGCAGTACACAGCACACCCCGACAAAGAAAAGCACGGGCAATACCTAATTGATGACTACGAAGACCTAATAAACCAATACGCCGTTGCCGAGAAAATTAAGAATGGAGAGGATATTTCATTTGTTGCCGAAGACTTGAATGGAACCAAATCGCAGTTTATTTTCTCGCCAATAATTGTCGGAAAAACAGGAACACCTTGGTCGCTAGCCATTGTTGTTCCCCACTCAACAGTACTTGCAGAGGCCAACCGAAACTTCACAATCTCAATCATCGTGGGCATAATTGGGTTAATTATTCTAAGCCTTGTAATTGTTTACTCTTCCAAAAGCATTACAAACCCAATACTTCGCATCACAAACGTACTAAAGCGAATGGCAAGGGGGAATGTCTCCAGCGACATGAAGCTTAGAATAGAAACAGAGGATGAAATTGGAGAAATGTCCAACGCTCTAAACACCACTATAGATGGGCTAAACCAAAAGGTTGAATTTGCCTCAAGCATTGAAATGGGTAACCTTGAGTCGGATCTACAGGCTCTTAGCAGTGAAGATATTTTGGGTAACGCACTTATCGACATGCGCAATAGCCTTCGACACGCTTCTGAAGAGGAAGAAAAGCGAAAAGAGGAAGATAACCGAAGAAGATGGGCCAACGAGGGACTTGCCAAATTTGGCGAGATACTCAGGCAGAACAACGACAACATGGATGTTCTGGCAAAATCAATTATTAAAGAGCTAATCCAAACACTTGATGCAAACCAAGGCGGACTCTTTTTGCTTAATGAAGATGATGAATCGGATCCGCACTTTGAGCTAACTGCAGCCTACGCATATAACAGGTATAAATACAAATCGAAGAGAATACTCATGGGCGAAGGGCTTATTGGTGCATGCGCTATGGAGAAGAAAACCGTGCATCTTACCGAAATACCCGATGGGTACATCGAAATAACCTCAGGGCTTGGTCAAAGCAACCCAACAACTCTGGTACTTGTGCCTTTGGTTATGGAGGACAAAGTTCTTGGGGTAATTGAAATTGCCTCGTTTAACATTTTTGAGCCACACCAAATCGAATTTATTGAGAAGCTGGCACAAAGTATAGCATCAACCATAACAACCGTAAAGGTAAACATCAGAACGTCACTCCTACTAACCAAAACACAGCAACAAGCCGAAGAAATGGCTGCGCAGGAGGAAGAGATGCGCCAGAACATGGAAGAGCTGCAAGCTACACAGGAAGAATCGAGCCGAAAAACGGCCGAAATGCAAAGTTTTATCGATGCGCTCAACAATTCCAGCTTTGTTATTGAGTACGATCCACTTGGATACATTACGGCCATTAACGATGCTTATCTTGAACTACTTAGCCTGAGCCGCGATGAGGTTGTTGGCACTCACCATTCCGACAAAATGGAGCTTAGCACCAGCAAAAAGAAGGAGTATGACCAAATGTGGGCCAACCTAAGAAACGGTATTCCGCAAAAACAGGTTAACAAATTTGTGGTACACAACAAAACCTTTGTTTTTCAGGAAACTTACACTCCAATAAAAAACGAAATGGGCGAGATTTATAAAATACTTAAAATCTCTAACAACATAACCAATCTAGTAAAAGACTAGCCACTAACAGAATGCATAACGAGAAGATGAACTGGAGCAGGCTGCTTTGCCCTAAACGATTTGGCGAAAACGAGGTTAGCTCCCAGCAAAGCGATACGCGTTCAAATTTTCAGAAAGATTACGACAGGATAATTTTTAGCTCAGCATTCCGTCGGCTACAAAACAAAACGCAGGTTTTTCCTTTACCCGGGAGTGTTTTTGTCCACAACAGGCTTATTTACAGCCTCGAGGTAGCCAGCGTTGGCCGAAGTTTGGGCAATAATGTGGTTCCGTTTATAAACGAGCAAACCAAAGGTAAATACGCAACGCTTGTTGAGCAAATTCCCACAATAGTTTCCACTGCTTGCCTTGCCCACGATATGGGAAACCCTCCGTTTGGACATAGCGGCGAGGATGCCATAAGAAATTACTTTATTCAAAACTCAGAAAGCATTAAAGATGGACTAAGCCATGAGCAGTGGTCCGATTTAATTCGATTTGAAGGCAATGCCAATGCCCTCAGGCTTCTCTGCCAAAAAATGGAGGGTAAGCGCGAAGGAGGTTTTAGGCTAAGCTACCCCGTACTGGCTTCAATTGTGAAATATCCTTGGGAATCGAGTCGCGAAGGTGAAAAAAAGATGGGTTTTTTCCAAACCGAAAAGGAATGGTACAAGCACATTGCCAACGAAATGGGCTTGCTTTGCCAACAAGAAAATCCGTTAATGTTTGCCCGTCATCCTCTGGTATTTTTAGTTGAAGCAGCTGATGATATTTGCTACCAGATAATGGATATTGAGGACGCTCACAAACTCAACATTCTTTCATACAAAGAGGTAAAAAACTTGCTACTTGGGCTTTTTGATAATGACACTGACAGCACTTGGCTTACCAAAATATCCGACACCCTTAACGAGGTTGCCGACGAAAACGAAAAGGTTGCATTTTTAAGAGCAATGGCAATTGGTAAGCTTACCAATGAATGCTCACTACAGTTTACCGAAAACTACAATGCCATTATGCAGGGCAAGCTAAATAAATCGCTTTTTAGCCTTTTACCTGCATACATGCAAAATGCTATGAGCACAATTAAAACTATTTCGGTAAACCAAGTATACAACCACAGAGCCGTAGTTGAAATTGAGCTAGCAGGCTACAAAATTATCGGCTCTCTTCTCGAAAAAATTTGCCCAGCACTAGCTACAACAAACACTGGGTTTTCGGCAAAGGTTAAAAAGCTAATCCCACAACAGTACGTTACAAACAACAATTCGAAATACCAACAGCTAATGTCGGCAATCGATTTCGTTTCAGGGATGACCGATGTTTATGCGCTTGAGCTATACCGAACGTTAGAGGGGATATCCATACCTGGGATAAATAGGTAATATTTGGTGTTAAAATTCTATAATCTTTGCCTTACCCTCCTTAACAGCAGCCTTCAGCGCTTGAATTGCCTCTCTATGATTTCCACATGGAGTAAGCGGCTCATCAAGCAAATTGGTTGTATTTGCAACATTCTCTTTTAAAAAGTAGCCATAACCCTCAATTTTGCCTCGTACTACCTTTACAAACGACAGCTCCTCGTCAGCCCTTCCCCTATCGACAACAAAAAAGCTGTTAGTGTCGAGGCTAAGGCTGTTGATTGCTTTTTGAGCACGAGCGTTATAATGCGCTGGGTGTTCTTCTCCAACACAAGCCCCTTTGCATTGGCCAATTTGAAAATGAAAGCAAGCCGAATTGGATTGGTAAAGACCGCAAAGCTTTTGGCAAAGGGCAAACTGCTCTACAAGCCGATAAAGCAGTGTTTTTGCCTCATCGGCAGTATCAAAGCCAATAATTGGGGCATCATTTTTTGCTGATATTTTCTCTATACTAAAATTGATGTAGCCATTTACGTCATAATCGGAAAACAAACCAAGCGTATTGGCTTTTCTTCGTCCGCGCTTATTGTATTTCGGCAGGTGCTTTTTTATGGCATCGGCTTCTAAAATTAAGGCGATAAGCTCGCTTCCAGTTTCCTCAAAACCTACGTCGCTGAGCTGACTAAGCATTTCAGCAGCACGTTTTGTTTTAATGCTTGCAAAGTGATCAAGAACTCTACGCCTAATATTAATACTTTTGCCAATGTAAAGCAGCTCTCCCTGTTCATCGTAAAAATAGTAAACCCCGGGCATTTCAGGAAGATCATCAATTACCTTAGGGTTTACATTTGATACTCTTGCAACTGAATTTCCAACAGCAAGCTGCTCAACTTCAGAAGTAGTATTTAACAGCAGTTTAAGCAGTGATACTGTTGCCATAGCGTCGCCACCAGCTCGGTGCCTACCTTCAATTGGAATACCAAGGTTAGCGCAAAGATTACCTAGGCTATACGATTGGTAACCGGGCAAATACTTTCGCGAGAGTTTTACTGTGCAAAGAGTTTTACGGCTATAATCGTAGCCTAAACGCTTAAATTCGGCCTGAATAAATCGGTAATCGAACGATGCATTATGCGCCACAAAAACTGCATCTTGGGTAATTTCAACAATGCGTTTGGCTACTTCAAAAAACTTAGGCGCACCAGAAACCATCTGGTTCGTTATTCCGGTTATTGACACAATATTTGGAGGGATAAAACTCTCAGGATTAACTAAAGTTACAAGCTGATCGACCACTTTTTGGCCATCGAACAGAAAAACTGCAACTTCTGTTATCCTGTGTTTTTGAGCACTCCCTCCAGTTGTTTCAATGTCAACTACAGCAAAAATTGGTTTTTTATCCATACTAAATGGAACTTGCCATTACTATTAGCAACAAAGGGAGAACAAAATGATCATCGAGAACATTCGAAAGGGTTTTAAGGGCTAACCGAAGGTGTGCCTCCACGGTTCGTTCCGAGATGTTTAGCTCATTTGCAATTTCACGGTAAGTTAGCCCTTTCTCGCGGCTCATTTTATATATACGCTTTCGCTGTGGAGGTAGCTCATCAACAACCTTATCAACTATTGCTTTCACATCGGCGTAAATTAAGTCCTCTTCGGTTTTACTGCTCGACGAGCTAATAAATGTTTTTACATAATCCACATAGGCTTTCTCATTAACCTTTTTTCTGCTCTGGTTAAAAATTGTGTTCCGAGCAATGGTAAAAAGATAACCGCTAAACGAGAGCTTTTCGTCTAAATTCTTTCTGTTCTCCCAAAGCTTAACAAAAACATCCTGAACAAGTTCTTCGGCATCGCACTGGTTGCGTAAATACCTATATGCAAAATAGTAAAGCCTATCGGCAAAGGAGTGGAAAACCTTTTCGAATGCCTCAATATCGCCAGCGCGAATAAGCGCAACAAGCCTATCGTCAACATTATGGTTTCCGGAACTCATTACTTAGAAGGTTTATTTTTA
>CAZGQZ010000071.1:0-11212 GCA_964527985.1 uncultured Rikenellaceae bacterium
CAAAGGCAAAACAAACGTATAATGAGATATGCGAAATAAGGGACAAGCTAGCGCCTCTAAATCTTGGGCTTGAACCGCTTCACTGGCATTTTCTGTTTTCAGCACTTTGGGGCGACGAATCGGGGGTTCGAATTTGCGATAGCATTAAGGCAGATATTGAATCGCTAATTGCCAATGAAAGTTGGCGAGTAAAATACACCGAAGGGCTGCCCATTGCAATTTTTAGCCTAATTGAGTATGGCCGGACAAATCTTTATAAAAAGATGCTAAAGCATAACGCCTTCTGCTCGTTCGAAGGAGCGAATTACCTTGGCAAACCTTCTCTCCTAAATCTCAATGAAATTTACGAAACCCCACTTAGTAAACTATTTGCCAACATGGCAAAAAATCTTGTTGATACTCCCATGCGTGGAGGTAGCCTAAACGAATCGACTGACACGTACATGCTCGATGCAAAGAAACGAGGATCGGAGGGTTTGGTAATTTACTCGCATGAGCAATGCCAAATGCTTGCTCCAAGGCTGCATGTAGTTGAGAGTAAGGCAGTGGAGCATGGGCTTAAGGCAATATCGCTGAATGGCGACTGTATCCTAGGTATTCCTCCAGGACCGGCTGGGATTAGACTTGGAACATTTCTCGATACTCTTAGAGAACCGCAAAAAATTACCCAACCTAACAACCTAGACATTATTGACAACCAACTAAATGGCTCGAAAAAAAAGAATCTACGAGTTGGTGTCGATTTTGGTAGTGGCTACAGCAAATACTCGATTGTTGATAGCGCGAATAACATTGTTATGCAAAGGCTAGTAAACTCAGGGATTGATTATGAAGCCATACTCAACTTGGTGAAAACCCAAATTAACACCGATAAAGAATACAGCATTGCCATTACGGGAGTTGGTAGCGATAACCCAAACTTTAGCCATTTATGGCAAAAGCAAATTACTGAGATTAGTGCACTTATCAACGCTATTAGGAATCTTTTCGAAACTACAAAAGAGCTAGTTGTAGTTGATATTGGTACACAAGATGTTAAAATTGTAAAGTTTGATGGACAGCAATCGAGTCCATGGATAAACACCAACAAAAGCTGCGGAGCTGGAACAGGAATGGTGCTTGCTCAAATTTTGGAACGCTGGCAGCAGTCAATCCCAAGTATGACTTTTCAAAAGCTCGACGAGCTTGCCAGTAAGGCTCAAAAAGCCGAGCTAATTAACACCACATGCGGAATTTTTGCGGTTACCAACGTAATATCAGCATTAGTGCAGGCCGATGATGCCAGAAGAAGTGTAATACTAAAAGGCGTTTACCAGTATTTGGCAACCCAAGCCATTAAGCTTCTGCCTGCCTCAAACCAAAATGGATGCAGATTAGTCCTAACTGGAGGCTTAGCTAACCACCAAACGCTTAGAACCGTATTTCGCGAAAAGGGGTTTGAGCTAGCCAGCATTCCGAAAAGCATACACCCTCAATTCCTAGTATCGTATGGTGCAGCTCTTTCGATATAGAAAATGATAAGGCCAAAATTGATGAGGCTGTTTGGTTTCCCAAACAGCCTCATTTGCTTGCATATTAACCCATAAGACTATTTACGTACTAAAATATCTTATAGAATTGGTTAGATGAACAGCATGTTCGGCCACCTCATCGGCGTTTGTGGCAAGCTGCTCCGATGCTGCAGCATTTTGCTGCGATATGGAATTTAGCTGCTGTATTATTGAGTTTATCTGCTCTATTCCGGCGTTCTGCTCAACACTCGATGCCGAAATCTCTTTTACCAGCGATGAGGTTCGCTCAATTTCGGGAACAATTTCCGATAATTTCTTGTTGGCTGCAGCCATGGTATTTACCCCAACCTGCGAACTCCTATGAATACTTTCAGCGGCCACTTTACTTCTCTCGGCAAGCTTACGCACCTCACTAGCAACAACCGAAAAACCTTTGCCATGCTCACCAGCCCTTGCTGCCTCAACGGCAGCATTTAATGCTAGTATATTGGTTTGAAACGATATATCGTTAATTATGGAAATATCGTTAGCTATTTCAACCATCTTCTTTACAGCCTCTTGAGCAGTACTATTGCTTTCGTTAATGCCAAGCACGCTAACGTCGGCAATTTTTTCGGTTGCTTTAGCATTCTCGCTATTCTGGTGTACGTTGGCAACCATTTGCTCAATTGACGATGAAACTTCCTCGGCCGATGCTGCCTGTTCGCTAGCGCTTTGCGATAGCATTTGAGAGTTGTCCTTTAATATCTGACTGGTTTGCGCTAGTTCGTCAGAAACGTTATAGAAATCGGCAATTATCTCCTTCAGCTTGTTGGAAAGAGTTGTAACCGAGCGTGAAATGTCGCCTAATTCGTCGGTACGATTGGTGAAGCCATTGTTGATCCTAATGCTAAGATTTCCTTGCGAAATCTCATCAATTTTAGCGGTTAGCTCGCTTAGGGGCTGCTTCACCTTTTTGGCTACAAAAAAGTACGCCAAAAAGAGTAGGGTTACCGCAATGGGAACTCCCCAAAATAAGTGTTTAAGGCCAATTGATGCCACCAAAAAAGCCAATGCTGCAATTATATCAATTACGATTAAGAACACTACGCCAATGGTAAACACTATTGACTTCTTAAAAATTGATCGTAGCAGAAAGTAGCTTACTACCCCGGCAATGAGAATTACTGAAATCCCAATTACAATTACATTGTTATCCATATTTGTGTGATTTAGTATTTATTTAAGCTGAGAACTTGAACACTATTTGAAATAAATATTTATATATTACGCCTGTAAACAATTTTATGAAAATTAGGTCGAACATATTAAGCGAGCTAAACGTATAGGACACTATTAAACATAAATTAGTATGGACTACTACTTCAGTATGCCGCTTTGTTTTAAAATGTGACAACGTTTGGGGCATTTTTTTATTAACACTCCAGCACGACTAAACCAAGCCTTTTTGAATAAGAAACCATAACCCAAACCTTTTCCGCTAACCATCAAGCCTTTATCTGGTAGTCTTTATGCAACAATACTCTAATAGCGAGCTTTTAACAAAACTTATCGAACAGGATCAAACTGCGCTAAACTACCTATACATAAAGCTTTTCCCGAAGGTTAAAAAGATGATACTAAGGCTTGGGGGCGATTACGACAATGCCAACGATGTTTTTCAAAATGCTATTATTCTGCTTTACCGAAAGGCTAAGAATAATGAGCTAAACCAAACTATAATGGTTGAAAAATATGTTGTTGGAATTTGTAAGGTGGTATGGCAAAAACATCTTTCGCAAGAAAAAGCAAGAAGCATTAGAAACGAAAAGCTAAAGCATGAACTTTCGCCATACGAGCAAGAAACCATTAGCGAATACCTGCTAAGTAAACGTAAACAACTATACCTCGAACACTTTAAAAGGCTTAACGATGACTGCAAAAACGTTCTCACAGCTTTTCTAAAAGGAATGAGCTTTGCTGAAATTGCAAAAAACCAAAACTTCACCTCCGAGGAATATGCGCGCCGTAAAAAATACCTTTGCAAAGAGTACCTTGTAAAAAGCATTAAGAGCGACCCAAACTACCACCTGCTAAGCAACGATTATGATGAAGAATTTTTATAACCATATCGACGATTATCTCAACGGTAGCCTTAGCGCCAATGAGTTGAAGGTTTTTGAAGTGGAACTGAAGGTAAACCCCGAACTCCGCAAACAACTTGCATTTAACCGTGAGGTTAACAGCACCATTACCGAAACGGATATTGATGAACTTAAAATTAAGCTTAACCTAGCCCAGAAACAACAGCATAAACAAGTTGCTAAGCGAAGGCTTTTTATAACCTCAATTGCCGCTGCCGCTGCTATTGCCCTAATAGCTACTGTTGGGTCGCTTTTTATTAAAAGCCAAATTACACCATCACAAATTTTTGCCGATAACTTTGAGGCATATCAACCCATTGGTCAAACCCGAGACCTGAGTGATAGTAAACAATCGGAAACTTTTCTGCTTATCCACAAGCTTTACTCTCAAAAAGAGTTTGCTAAAGCCATCCCACTTTTGGAAGCTGCATTGGAACAGGAAACCACTTCAGCGCAAGCTCACCTAATGCTATCATCGGCATACCTAAGTAGCAGCCAACCAGCCAAAGCCGAAGCATTACTAAAAAACTTACTAAATACCGAAATGTCATTTCAGCATAAGGAAATTGCTAAGTGGTACCTTGCTCTATCGCTAACCAAACAGAGTAAAACCAGTGAGGCAAGGACTCTGTTTAACGAAATTGCAAACGAACATGGATTTTACGCTAAAGAGGCCAGTGATATTTTAGCGCTTTTTGATAAGCTTTAGTCTAATTACAGCGACAATAGCAATAGCCAACACTACGGCAACAAAAATTAGCAATACCTTAATGTAAGTTGAGTAGAATAGCGCATTGTTACTTCCTATAACTTGGTACGATGCCCAAAAATAGGGATGTGAGCGCAGCGGATCGGCTTTCTCAATAAACGATAGCTGTGCGCTTTGCAGCGCTTTGCTCTTGCTACAGCCTCTCTTTAGCTGCTTAACAAAGCTAAGAATAACCTCAGCACCGCTGTAATCATCAACACGCCACTGCGCTGCAATTAACGACGGGCAACCAGCATACAAAAAGCCTCTGGCAAGGCTAAGCATCCCTTCGCCCTTGGCTAGGGCACCATCGCCGCTTCGGCATGCACTAATAATAGTTAGCTGACTGCTCATGTCCAGCCCATATAGCTCGTACATGCTGAGCAAGCCATCATCAGTTCCAGAAGGATTGTGCGAAAAAACAAGCTTTGAGAAAAGCGGATTAACCTCATCAATATACGTATGCATTGCTAAATGGAGCATATCATAACTTGATGCTGCGTCCCTAAAATTTTGCTCATTGGCTTCGTGTGCTAATGCTAAGCTTCCATTAAGCTCTGCAACCACCGCTTTGGCTTCCTTCTCGGCACCGGGCAAGTCGCTAAGGCTTTGCCTATAAGGCAATGGGCTATAGCTTTGGCTGTGCAACTGCTGTGAATAATCGGGTGCAAAAGAGGCTATGCTTGACCAAAACTTTCGACGGCTCTTTCCCTCGTTCAAGAAAAGACGCGCAGATGGATAGTATGAGATAGAGGTTTGCTTTATCAGGTATGGTAATGAAAAGTATCCTCTTGGATTCTCGGTAGAACTGGTAAGCAATGCGCTAAAAGGGATTGAGGCCAGCTGAGAGTGGGGTACAATAATTAAATCGCTTCCTAATACCATATGCTCAAATGGTTTGAGCAAAAAAGTGTATAGCATGTACGATGAGTGCGAAAACTGATTGAGATTATCCAACGTCAAACTCTCGAAGCTTTGCGGAGTTAGCTCGCGAAAAAACGTATTAAGGTTATCCCAAAATGAACTATCGATTGGTTGGCTATAACTAGCAAAATGCGTTTCGGAAATAGCAAAGGAAATCAGCATCGAATCCGTTAGCACATAGTCAACTAGCACTTGGTTGTTGGTAAGCTTCTTCTGTAAATCGGCAACTTTTAAGGGAGCCGAATCGTATTTCAGCCTAAAATAGTCAGGATACTCTTTCTTAATAATCCTAACAAGCTCGATTTGCTCTCGCTTTTGGCTAAAAAGTTTATCCTCTAGTAGCCTTATATACTTACTGTTTACGCTGGCCTTGGCCTTCTCTTCGTAAACCTTTTCTTGGGTAAAGCCAATTTCCTGAGTAAGCCTCCGCTCTTTTTCAACTATTTCATTTGGAACACCCGCAAACTCAATTCCCTGTGCTTTAGCAATTGCCTGCTGTAGTACAAATGCCTTTGCTTTTGTTGAAATGTTAAATGCGTAGTCAATTGCATTGGGAACTTGGTTTTGCACAGTAAAACTCCACTGAATTGCTTTAAGAAATACAAAATGATACGTTTCGTTGAGACTTAACATATCCGAATCGTCAACAACTGTAAGCCTAAAATTGTCGATTAGCTCAACTGCCTTGGCGTAGTAATCGAAAGTTTTTTGAGCATAATCATCAATTTGGCTCGCCCTATATTTTTGGCTGTAAACATCGGCAATTCCTTCAACACTTTGTATGGCAACTGATGGCGAATAAAAATCGGTAACATCATAATCAGCAATTGGCTTTGGCTCCTTTACCTTTTGGTTTATTGCAATTGACCCCTTGAATTTACTCTCGGCCCCCTCTAGGTTTCTTTGAGATAGCAAAAGCTTTCCAAAGTTCCGTAAAAGCATTGCACTCTGGTGGCTATAGTTCGGGTTAAGGCCAATAAGCTCCTCTCCCTTTCTAAAATACTCACTTGCCTCTGTTGTATTACCCAACTTCCAGTAGCCCAAACCAAGGTTGTTGTATAGCGATATTCGCTCTCGGATGTTGGCCCACCCCATTTGCTCGAAAAGCCGTTCCGATTTAGAAAGAATTTCGACTGCCTTAGCGTATTCTCTCTTTTCGATATAAATAATAGCCTGATTGTTCAGACATTGCGGCAGCTGCTTACTACTATACTTTTGAGCATAGCTAACAGCGCTTTCAATAGCAGCTATAGCATCGGTAAATAATCGCGAAGCGAAATAGGCATTCGATAGCTTTTGGTAAACGGCAATAAGCTTTTCGGCATTCACCTGCTCGTTGTCCTCAAGTAACGATATCCCTTTTTTAATGTAGATTATGGCATTCTCGTTATCGTGCTGCACTTTTTTTGCCGAACCGTACTGCACATAAACCAAGCCCAACAAAGAGTTTGACGTGATACCTGATTCGGCTAACAAAGTCTCCGCTAGCTGGTAGTAGAACAATGCTGAATCGACCTGACTTAAATCAAGCTTCAAATTCCCTAAGTTATAATATCCATTAGCTAGCTTCTCCTTCGGAAAATTGGGTATAGACTCCTTTAGCTTGAGCGATTTTAGGAAGTACTGGCTAGCATTATCAAAATCGCCAGCAATGGCATGCTTTACACCAGAATTGTTGTATACTTTTGCTAAGCTATCGAGATTAGGGTTGGAGTTATGGGACTGCGCATAAAGCACAAAGCTATAACAGCAGGCAAAAGCCATGCACAAGCATATTCGTATTGCGCTTTTTACCCTCACAACTCTGGTAATTTGTGCGCAATATATAAAAACTGCGAATTTTTTACACAGATTATTGCTAAAGCATTACATCAAGCTAAATAATTAGTTGATGAAATTACAGAAAATACTATTGAACATCCTTTTCAATTTTCGACTTGTAAAGATGCTTTAACGGGCTAAATAATCGATGCAACAGCGATAAGTCCTCAGTGGTTATTTCGGCAGTGCCAAGCAAATCTCTGTCGAACTGTATAGCTACTCCGTAGCTAGTGGTTGCGCCATTGGGCAGCAAGGCTAGCGCAGGGTAACCCTTATCGTTATAACCTGAAGATACAGATTGAATATACCCCTCAACCATGCCAAATTCCATGTATGAGTATCCATCGAGTTTTATGTTTACCCGCTGGCCAACCTTTACCTTGCCAGCCCCCTCAAACGGAATTACTAAACGTGCCTGAATATCACCAATATCATCGGGGGTAATGGCAAAAAGCAAATCGCCAGCGCTAACCTCCTGAACATCGCTCCAAACGCCCATAAACGATAACCTTCCGGTTGACGAGGCTATGAGCAAGTAGCTCTTCTCCCATGCCGACAGCACACTTACTAGCTGGCCGTATGCGCTAGTTAGCTCATCGTGTAATCGGTTGTGCTGGTTCTCAAAATCGAATTTTGTGTCGATAATAGTTTGCTTTAACCGCTCAATGGTAATGCCGGTGTTTGAAATGCTAAGGGCAGCAGCCTCAAGCGCTTGTTGTTTAGCAAGAAGCATGGCTTGCGATTTTTCAAAATCGCTTGCAGCAATTACCCCTGTTACAAACAGTGCCGAGTCGCGTGCAAACTGCTTTTGGGTAAGCTTAACATCTGCAAAGGCTAATTTTTGCTGCCGTTCAAATCGAGTTAAAGTTATCTGGTACTGACCAAGCTCGCGCTCAAGCGCCTCAACCTTATGCTTATGTAGCTGCTGTTTTGTAAACGTACTAAACTCAGCCATAGCCCTGTTAAACTGGTTAAACTGTGGTTGTAATTCGCCCAAAACCAAGCTACCGAACGAAATACTAGCCGTTAGCGAATCGGTTTGTGCAAACTTTGCGAGTTGCCTTTTAAGTTTGAAAACGTGATTGTAATTTGCCGGGTTCTCAATTACGCCAAGCGTATCGCCACGCCTTACCCATTGCCCATCGTTTATAAAAAGGGCAGCAGGCTTTCCGCCAGCACGCGCCACAACCACCGAAGGTGGATTTTCGGCTGTAATAACTACGGGTGCAACAACGGTATCGGGGTAGCGAAAAAAGATGCTCCCGATAAACACCACTGCGATAACAGTAAAAATTAGGGTTATTCCCCATCGAACTATCCAACGCGGAGGAGTACCGAGTATTTCGGTTATTTGGTCGGATTTTATGTTAAAATGTTCTTTCATATTGTTTTAGTGACGGGTGACGTAGGGTGACGAGTGACATAAACTTTTAATTATTTTAGGCTTGATTTGAGTGCAACTAACATTCGAAAAAGTTTTTGAACTGTTTCATTCAACTTAATTTTTGTAACATCATCAATAAAGTTTAAGTTAAACGAAATCTCGATTAACGTTTCAACCTCTGATAACGAACCTTTTGCTATGCCTATAAACTGTTTAAGTTCTCCCGTAGTATTTCGTCCAAAGCCTTCTGCAATATTAGCAGGTACAGAAACAGCGGCTCTTCTTATCTGACTAATAATTCCATACATCTCCTCCTTTGGAAAATTTGTTGTTATCAAGTATATATCAGTTACGAATTTGATTGACAACTTCCAAACTTCTAAATCTTTATGAGTTTTAATTGTTAACATATTTTTTGATTATTATGTGAAGTTGGGTGACGGGTGACATTTTGTGACAATGAAGTTGGTTTGTACATTTTGTAAAACATTAAATTCAATTAAAATAAAGTGATTTGATATTTCAGAATACTCGTCGAATTTGTCACCAGTCACTTGTCACTTGTCACTTATAATTCCAGCTGATTTTTAACCAACGTATAGTAAGCCCCTTTTTTTGCACTCAGCTCCTTGTGGGTGCCCACCTCAACCACTTTCCCATTCTCAAGCACAATAATTTGGTCGGCATTTTTAACCGTGCTTAGTCGATGCGCCACAACCACCGATGTTCGACCTTTTACAAACTCCTGCAGATTCTCAAGAATTGCTTTCTCGTTATTCGCATCGAGCGAATTGGTTGCTTCATCTAAAAAGATGAACTTTGGATCTTTGTAAACCGCACGGGCAATGAGTATACGCTGTTTTTGCCCTTGGCTAAGGCCATGCCCCTCGCCCCCAATTTTGGTATTATAGCCCAAGGGTAGCGAGGCAATAAAATCGGAAATATTGGCTATGCGTGCTGCCTCCAGCAGCTTTTGCTTATCGATAATTTCGGCTCCTGGGGCAATATTACGGGCAATGGTATCGGAGAAGATGAATCCATCCTGCATAACCACACCACACTCCTCGCGCCAACGGCGCAGGCTGTATGCATCTATTGGGTTTGCGCCAAGGCGCAAGTCGCCCTTAACGGGCGGATAAAACCCAAGCAGCAGCTTTATGAGCGTTGTTTTACCGCTCCCCGATGTACCCACAATGGCGGTTTGCTTGCCCTCGGGTATTGCAATGCTCACATCGTTTAGCACAAACTCCGAGTCGGGCCCCTCGTACCTAAACGATAGGTTTTGAACGTTAATACCAGCGTTATCGGGAATTTCGGTTACGGTTGAGTTTTCCGAATCTTCCTCATCATCCCTAAGGTTTACCTCGCCCAGCCTTTCGAGGCTTATTTTTGCATCCTGAGTAACATTGATAAAGCTGATAAGCTGATCGATGGGGCTGTTGAGTTGCCCAATAATATACTGTATGGCCAGCATCATGCCAAGCGTTAGGTTGCCATCGACAACGCTTTTTGCAGCAATTACGGTAATTACAATGTTTTTAACCTCATTGAGCAGCACCGCACCGCTCCGCTGGTACTGACTAAGGGCAAGGCCCTTAACACCCACGCGAAACAGGCGTGCTTGAATGCTCTCCCACTCCCACCGTTTCTGCTGCTCGCATCCGCTTAACTTTATCTCCTGCATACCTTGGATAAGCTGAATAAGGTTGCTCTGATTTGCCGACATTTGGGCAAAACGACGATGATCGAGCTCGGCACGCTTTTTTAGGAACAGCCAAACCCAAGCGGCGTATAACGCACTACCTATTATGAAAACGGCAAATATTTGGGCGCTATAAAAAAGCAGTACTGCCCCAAAAATAGCCAGGTTAACCAGCGAGAATATCACGTTGAGCGAAGTGCTGGTAAGGAAACTCTCGATACGGCGGTGATCGCCAATGCGCTGCATAAGGTCGCCAGTCATCTTTGTATCGAAGTAGCGCATGGGTAGGCGCATAAGCTTGGCCAAAAAATCGGAGATAAGCGAAACGTTAATTCGTGTGCCCAAATGCAAAAGTATCCACCCTCGGATAAACTCCACCGATACGCGGCTTAGCGTTAGCACCAATTGTGCAATAAGCACAAGGTAGATAAAGCTGATATTACGATTGCCAATACCTTGGTCGACAATGCTCTGCGTAAGGAACGGGAATAGCAGCTGCAACAGGCTACCCAAAATAAGCCCCAGAAAAAGCTGAACAACCATTCGATGGTAAGGGCGCAGGTAGCTAAACAGGAATCCGAAGCTGCTGCGATTGGGCTTCTCGTCGCGTGCCGAGTAGAACTCGGGCGTTGGCTCGAGCAGCAGGGCAATACCCCTTTGTTCGCCATCCTCGGTTGTTGAGTACCAGCATTGGGTAAACTCTTTTTGGGGGAACTTTAGCAGCCCACCAGCGGGATCGGCCACATGAACCGTTTCGTTGCCCTTACGGCCCGATATTTTGTAAACCACCACAAAATGCTGCTGGTTCCAGTGCACAATGGCAGGCAGAGGCGCCTCGTTACGCAGCTGCTCAAAGCTAAGCTTTACACCCATTGTACGAAACCCAATGCTCTCGGCAGCACGGCTAATGCCCAGCATGCTCACCCCCTCGCGGGTTATGTGGCTACGCTCGCGTAAGGTCTCTAAGTTGTAGTGCTTCCCATGATGGCGCGCCACCAT
>CAZGQZ010000072.1:0-11210 GCA_964527985.1 uncultured Rikenellaceae bacterium
GATTCCTCATCGGATTCGAATTGCAGATCCACTGGAGGGCTCTGGGGGGTGGGCTTTTGCTGAGCCTTTTTCTTCTTTTGCGCAACCCCATTCACCACTGCCAAAATAATGGCAATTACAATGTATATTATGCTATCTAAGTCCATTGGCTTTACACTTATTGCGTTTCCAAAACATTAACTTTTCTTTCAACGACTTTCTTGATGCGTAATTTCGCTTAGTTTCTCGTTCGTTCTGCTTCATACGAGCCTGAACTTCGGGGGGCTGCTTGCTTTTATGGCGCTTAACCAACTTTTTCTGAATCTTATCGGCCTGCTTCTTTCGTTTTAACTGTGGTTTATTTGCCTTTCGCTCAAGGCGCTTAGTTTTTCTGTTTGCCCTTCGGGCAACACGCTCACGCTTTTTTTGCTCGCGCTTAAAGTTGCCATGATACCCCATAAGGTTTCCCTCAAGCCCCGACGGAAAAACCTTTTTGCTACACGAACCACCTCCAAAGCTAATCAATATCAACGATAAAAAGAAGAGAAGATAACGAATTTTTTGGAACATTACACCTAAATACTATTGCGATAAACTATTTAATACGTTGAAACGTTTAACCATCGTAAACAATTATCTACATTTGCCAAAAATTAACAAATGAGAACAGCAAAGATAACAATAGCCCTTACAATACTGGCAATACCAATGGTATTTTGGTCGTGCGTTAAAGAAGAGCCAACCATAATTCCCGATGTGCCAGTTAAATTTAGCATTTATCTTGAACTTCCTCAATACAGCGATTTAAATGCTGTTAACAACGCCATAATTTACCCAAACGAGGGTTACGATAACAACGGAGTGGTTATATACAGGCTAAACATTGAGGAGTTTTTTGCATATGATGCGACCTGTCCGCAACACATCACAAAAAGCACTGCTGTTATTCTGGATGATGACCCGGGTTTTGCAATTTGCCCCCACTGCGAAACAACCTACTCACTAGCAAATTTTGGACAAGCAAGTTCGGGGCATCCTTTAAAAAGATACAAGGTGTCGTTAAATGGCAATATCCTTAGGGTTTACAACTAATAATTTGGCTCAACAACCAACCTGTCGTCAATCATCCTATTATGGTATTGCTGAATAATTGCCTTTAGGAATTGTTCATGTTTTGGTGCGCTAAAACCATCTTGCAAAGCCAAGTTATTCTTTAACATTCTATCGGTTTTAAATTCATAGGCACCAACTTGCTGTTTACCATTATAATGGACAAGCGTATCGCCCATGGCAAACTGATAGGTTGAACCAGTATAGCTAATAAAGTAATCATCCTCATTATCGGCAAGCAGGTTTTTTCCGAATGCAACAAAAGGGTTATCGAAATTCAGGTAAGCCAAAATCGTTGGAAGAATATCAATATGCTGCGCCAACTTTTGGCTTACGCCAACTAATCCGTTTGAAGGATGGTAAAAAATAATTGGAACGGCATATACCCCTAGCTTAGTTTTAAACTCATCATAATAGGGTTGATTTGGATGATCGGCCGTTATAACAAAAAGCGTACTATCGAACCATGGTTTTTGGCTAGCCTCCTCGAAAAATCGTTTGAGGGCATAATCGGTATAGCCAACGCACTGGTGCATGGGCAGTTTCCCTTTGGGAAAAACATTCTCATACCTCTCGGGAACCCTAAATGGGTGATGCGACGAAACGGTAAATATGGAGGTAAAAAAAGGCTGAGGCAAATTATCGATTTCGCTTGCAAAGAACTGCAGAAACTCCTCATCCCAAATACCCCACATACCATCAAAATGGCTTGAGTTGCCATATTCGCTCATTCCAAAATACTTATCAAACCCAGCCATTCGTGTAAACGCTTGCAACCCCATTGAGCCATTGGGAGCTCCATGAAAAAATGATGTGTGATAACCCTTTGGCTTAAGCAGCGAAGCAAAGCTATTAATCCTATTCGACGAGTAGGGTGTTAGCACAAATGGCTCAACAATCATGGGTATTGAAGCTAAAACAGAGGGAAGAACATCTATCGACTTTCGTCCATTGGAAAATGCGTGCTGAAACATTAGGCTATGGTCGATTAACGAATCGAGAAAGGGCGTGTACCCTTTGTAACCTTGCTGTTGCAAATGAGGGTTGTAGTTTCCAATATACTCACGTCCCACACTCTCCAAAATAATTACAACTACATTTTGTGGGTTAAAAGTACTATCAGGCTTAGGTTTACGCTCGGGCGTAAAAATGGCTTCGAGTTCAGCCTCATCCTTAAAGTAGGAAAGCTTTTTTAGAGGTTTTACACCAATGGTTCGGATTACGGCAAAGGGTGTATTTAGCACAATTGCTGTTTCGAGCGGATCGTTTACAAACTCGCCTGCATTGCTAAGCGTAATTGGTCGGGTGCTGTGCCTAAACCCTCCTCGCAAACCGCCAACAGTAAGCCCAGCAAAAAGAGCCATCAGAATAGTACCTACTAAAACGTACACTCCGTGCTGCTTTATTCCCTTTGGTTTTTCGCCAAGTTTTGCCTTTCGATAAAGCAAAACAAGAAGAGTTGTAAATACAATCCAAATCAGGAAGATGTACCAATAGTCGACCAAAAAACTTCCTAGCAACGATAAAGAATTTTGCTCGTTTTGAAACTCGCTAAATACCGATGCAGTGGTTCGTCTAAGGGTAAACTTAAAGTATACCATATCGGCACAGTTTGCCAGAATGGCAATGCTGTTTGTAACTACGAAAACGTACTTAAGCACATTTTGGTAAATAGCGTTATATCGGGCTGCAATGGGAACTAGGAACAGAACTATATATAGCAAGTTAACATATAGTATTCCTGAAGTATCGAACTTTAACCCTCCCAACATCATAAGCATGAAGCTGCCAAGGTTAACCCCTGGGAAGTAGCTTGCATTAAAGAGGTAGAACAAAACTCGGCAAACAGAAAACACAATATAAACTAAAAGAACATTGGCAATAGCAGTTGTGTATATACTATCTTTTAATCGTATACCAGAAAAGTAGCTACTTACAGAATTACGCATAGTAAAAAATTTTTGCAAAGGTATAAAATATCCTAAAAGCCTGTTATTAAGACCTCGCAATTACACCTGAGCTAAAAAAATGTGTTGGGAAAAATGATTGAGTAAAGGGGTTATACCTTGTATTATTTAACAAATTAAAGTAGGTTTGTAGTTTGAGCAGCACCATTAACATACGCTAAGGCGTGGCTGCAAGTTCCTAATTATTGGATTTTTAGGCTTTAAAATAATCCATATTAGCATATACTAGGTTAAGGTGTTTTGCAAATGAAATTGCTTTACGAAACTGGAGAAACAAAGGGCAACTAATGAATAAAATTAAGCTTAACGTACTTGGGATATCGTATAGCCAAACGCAATCGGGCGCATACGCATTGGTGCTGAGCGAAGAAAACGGAAAACGACGTATACCAATTATTATAGGAGGTTTTGAGGCGCAAGCCATAGCAATACAGCTTGAGGGACTCACACCTCCCCGACCCCTAACTCACGATTTATTTCTGAATTTTTCAAAATCGTACGGCATTGAGCTACTTGAAGTTCAGATATACAAATTGGAGGAGGGTGTATTCTTTTCAAAGTTACATTGCGACAACGGTCAGAAAGAAGTGTATATTGATGCCCGAACCTCCGATTCGATTGCCCTTGCCCTAAGGTTTAACTGCCCAATATACACAACTAGCGAAATAATTGACAAAGCAGGAATTGTTCTTGATATTGAGGAAGGTGAAGAGGAAAAGGGAACAGAAAAAGGGGCCAAAGTTGAGAACAAATCAGCCTATGCCGAAGATAGCGAAACAGAAGCGTTGAAGCACCTAACCATTGATGAGCTGAACATGCTACTCGACGAAGCCGTATCGAAAGAAGACTACGAAAAGGCCTCGAGAATACGCGACGAGATAAACAAACGATCCTAACTAACATCAACAATAACATGATAAAGAAAGTCCTCTACGGCCTTGCTATTGGCCTCGTTTTAACCGGAATGGCTGTAACAGCCGCCGACAGTACTCGCACCGAAACAACACCTACAGATACCACTTACACTGAGGTTTCAACAGAAACGCTTAACCAGCAAGCAGCCGACTCAGAATCGAACGACGTGAACCAGCTGCTTATGGAAAAAAAGAAATTCCAATTCGATTTCGTCTCAATACTCCGTGGTTTACTTGGTATGGTAGTACTAATTGGAATTGGCTTTATTTTTAGCACTAACCGAAGGGCCATATCGTGGAAGGTTGTTGGCATTGGACTTGGAATACAGCTAGTACTTGCAATTGCAATTTTACAGTTTCCTCCCGTACAAATGTTCTTCGATTTTATAGGAAAAGTATTCGTAAAAATTCTCGACTTCTCAAAGGCAGGCACCGAATTCCTATTCCCTGGCTTCCTCAATGTAGAAACTTTTGGCTACGTTTTCGCTTTTCAGGTGCTACCAACCATCATCTTCTTCTCTGCCCTAACTAGCCTACTTTTTTACCTTGGGGTAATTCAAAAAGTGGTTTGGGCATTGGCATGGGTAATGACAAAAGCCATGAAACTATCGGGTGCCGAAAGCTTATCGGTTGCGGGTAACATTTTTTTAGGGCAAACCGAATCGCCGCTTATGATTAAAGCCTACCTTGAGAAGATGACTAACTCCGAGATTTTACTGGTAATGACAGGAGGAATGGCTACTCTTGCCGGAGGTGTGCTGGCTGCTTACATCAGCTTTTTGGGCGGCGACGACCCGGTACAAAGGCTTGTTTTTGCCAAACACCTCTTAGCTGCTTCAATAATGGCTGCCCCTGGGGCAGTGGTCATATCAAAGGTTCTGGTTCCCCAAGATCAAAAAATTAATACTGATGTTGAAGTACCTAAGGAGAAGATTGGAAGTAACGTGCTCGATGCCATATCGAACGGTACAACCGAAGGACTAAAACTTGCGGTTAACGTTGCAGCCATGCTACTCGTTTTTATCGCATTTATTGCCATGTTTAACTTTACGGTACAAAAAATTGGCGATTGGACCAACCTTAACGAGTCCATTGCCAACTTTACCAATGGCCAGTACAAGTCGCTTTCGCTCGAATTTATACTTGGATATACCTTTGCTCCTGTTATGTGGCTAATTGGCGTAGCCAAAGAGGATGTAACGCTGCTTGGCCGTTTGCTGGGCGAAAAACTAATTATGACCGAGTTTATTGGCTACGTTAGCCTTGCCGAGCTAAAGGCTGCAGGTGCCTTTGCCTCCGAAAAATCGATAATAATGGCAACTTACATGCTATGCGGATTTGCCAACTTCGCCTCAATTGGTATTCAAATTGGGGGTATTGGCTCGCTTGCACCTGGCAAAAGGGTTTTACTCTCGCGTTATGGTTTAAGAGCGTTGTTAGGCGGAACCTTAGCCTCGCTTATATCGGCCACTTTTGTTGGGGTTATTTTGGGATAAAACATAAATATGATAGTAAAAGAAAAGGCTTGGTATACCTTTACCAAGCCTTTTCTTTTAAAGAGATCAATATATTACCATTACCCGTACATCGAATTTCTGAGCTCCTGTATTTTCTCGTCAGTAACATAATCGTCGTACTCCATAATTTTGTCGATTGTTCCATTTGGAGTAATCTCAATAATTCGGTTGGCAACAGTTTGAATAAACTCATGATCGTGCGATGCCATGAGGATATTACCCTTAAATCGGGTAAGCGTGTTGTTGAATGCTTGTATTGATTCCAAATCTAAATGATTTGTTGGCGTATCAACAACCAGCACATTTGCGTTTGTTAGCATCATACGCGAAATCATACATCGTTGCTTCTCACCACCCGAAAGAACAGTGGTATTCTTAAAAATTTCCTCACCCGAAAAAAGCATCTTGCCGAGGTATCCACGAAGATATGCCTCACTTGTATCCTCCGAAAACTGCCCAAGCCAATCGACAAGCTTCATCCCCTTCTTAAAAAACTTAGAGTTATCGAGAGGCAAATACGAGTTTGTAATGGTTTTGCCCCACTCAAATGTGCCCGAATCGGGCTGAGCAACTCCACTAATAATATCGAACAAGGCAGTCATTCGACGATGATCGCGTGATAGAAAAACTATCTTCTCATCCTTTTGAACGGTAAAACTTAAATTTTTAAAAAGAACCTCGCCCTCTAGGCTTGCCGACAATCCGCTAACCTTAAGAATTTTGTTTCCGGGCTCACGGTCGGGGGTAAAAATAATACCCGGATATTTCCGATTTGAGGGTTCAATCTCTTCGTAGTTCAGCTTCTCTATCATTTTCTTGCGGCTAGTGGTTTGCTTCGATTTAGCCACGTTTGCGCTAAAGCGCTGAATAAACTCAAGCAGCTCCTTTTTCTTCTCCTCGGCTTTCTTGTTTTGCGATTGCTGCTGACGTAGCGCAAGCTGACTCGACTCATACCAAAAACTATAGTTTCCCGCAAATTGCTTTACCTTTCCAAAATCGATATCGACGGTATGGGTACAAACCGAATCGAGAAAGTGACGGTCGTGAGAAACCACAAGTACCGTATTCTCAAAATTTGCCAGATAGTTTTCGAGCCACCTCACCGTTTCAAGGTCGAGGTCGTTGGTAGGTTCATCGAGAAGTAAGTTGTCGGGCTTGCCGAACAATGCCTGAGCCAACAGAACGCGCACTTTCTCTTTTCCGCTAAGCTCTTTCATTAGCTTATAATGCTTATCCTCCTTTATACCAAGCCCGCTAAGCAGTGTTGCCGCATCGCTTTCGGCATTCCATCCATCCATGTCGGCAAACTTACCCTCAAGGTCTGCTGCTCGTATGCCATCCTCATCGCTAAAATCGGGTTTTGCATAAATTGCATCCTTCTCCTGCATAGTATTCCAAAGGTTACTATGCCCCATTAAAACGGTATTTAGTACAGTAAACTCATCGAACTCGAAGTGATCCTGACTTAAAACCGAGAGCCTCTCGCCTGACCCAAGGCTAACCGAACCCCTTGTGGAATCAATATCGCCCGATATTATTTTAAGCAAGGTTGATTTTCCTGCTCCATTAGCCCCAATAACTCCATAGCAATTTCCGGGTAAAAATTTTAGGTTAACATCTTGAAACAAGAATCGCTTACCAAATTGAATCGCCAAGTTTGATACGGTAATCATAAATGTATTGTGTGTTATTAAAAATATTTCAATCAAAAAGGGGACAAAAGTACGCAATTAGTTTGCCTTACGGAAGCATTTCGCTTTCTTTTTCAACAAATTACAAGATATCCTAAGGAAAGACTGGCATCACAAGTTAAATTTCGATATGTAACATTGACCTGTGGCTTGGTGAAATTTACAGTGATTACTA
The DNA here is from genome assembly GCA_964527985.1 of uncultured Rikenellaceae bacterium. GTDB lineage: Bacteria > Bacteroidota > Bacteroidia > Bacteroidales > Tenuifilaceae > Perlabentimonas. Next base: position 7,354 of record CAZGQZ010000072.1, read on the forward strand.
ATAAAGGAAAAGCCGTAAAAAAAACGATTACAGGCAATACGTATTAACGCTAGCCTGTAACCTCAAAAAAATCCCTCTCGTGGGTTGATTTAAAAGTTGCAGCGCCCAGTACAACAAGATTTATCAACCGTTGCTCGGCCTCTTTATGGGGTAAAAAAGCCGCACGGCTGCACTCATCAACAGTTACCTGTTTTTGCTTATTTAAGTAGTCGATTAATATCTGATCCTGTGGAGTTAGGCTAATTTTTATTGGCTTTCGATACCTAATGGCATTCCAAACTTTAACCCGTAAAGGAGTAGCAAGTAAATTTTCATCGTTAACTCTAAAAAAGGCTTTCCATTTCCCGTCCTTATCAAGGGCTTTGTATAGATTTTTGTGATCGGGCTTAACCAACACCTCAAGCACAACCTTTTTATTAATATCCCAGCGGGTAACCGAGAATTTCACTTCGGGCTTGCAATACATTTCAGCAGCAGCCTCGAGCATGTAGTACTCCTCATCGAAGTTCACGCCCGACACGTTGCCGTTATCTTTTACGCCAATAAGTAATATGCCCCCATCGGTGTTGGCAAAAGCGGCTAGCGACCGAGCAATTTTTTTTGAGTCGGAGATGGAATGCTTAAAATCGAGCGTTTGGTGCTCACCCTGCTTTATTAGGTTTGCAATATGTTTACTCACAAAGCGAAACTAGATGGTTGGATTTGTTACTCGGCCCATAAAGAGTATTGTTCCCGATTGGTTGTCGCGAATTAGGAACATAAATGGGCGGTTTGCATTAAACTCAACAGGTATTTCAACCGATTTACGAACAATAACCACCGCTGTGGCGGCCGCTGCCTCGGTACCCTCTTCGGAAACCTCAACAAATGCCTTGTGGTATACCTGATCGATTTTCAACTCGGGGATACGTGTCATGCGCGTAAAATCGGCAGCATTGCTAAATGCTATTGGCATACCCATGCTCGACAGTACCGGCTTGAGCTGATAATCGGCCTCGAACTTAAATTTTGGTAACGTAAGGTTTACCTTTCGCTCGGTTAGCAAATCGGCATAGCGGTTAATCTCACTAAGCGATAAGCTCTTTTCAAGCGTTTTTATCGACTCATCCTTATTGGGAAGAACAATAAGCATTGAGAATTGCTTGCCTGCGTAAGGAAGTTCGATCATTTTTAACCCATCGCCCTCGTAAACGCTAAGGTTATCCTGCATGGTCATCATGGTTGCTCTTACTGTCTTTCCCTCAAGGGTTTTAAACTCATCGTCCTTGGTATTCTCTTCGAGGAATTTTTTATCCCACTGCCCTTTAAAGTAAATGGCGTTTGTAAGAACTAGGGCCGTTAAATCGGTAATTGAACCATCGGGTAGTAAATCGACAATTCGGTTCTTTGTTTTGCTCTCAACCCACCTATTAATTTCAAGCCTGCTCTCGTTGGGTTGGGTTCTGAATGGCATACGCTCAATGGGTGCATCGTAAGCGCGGTTAACCCTCCAAAGGTAAAACCACTTAAACTTATACTGCTTATCGGCCCAAAGCTGGTTTGCAATTGAAATTTCAACACCTTTACTCCCGCGACTCACTAAATCGCTCTGTAGCTTTCCCATGCTTTGGTGAAAACTCTTGGTATTGTCCGAAAAACCGAATACGCTTGCAATTTGCTTCTCGGTTTCGGCATTGGCACCCGAATAGGTCATACCCATTGCTACGCTTAGGCTAAAAGGCGAAAAGAAGAGGTTCTCACCATCTGCTGAGGCTAGCTGTTTATACATTTCGATGGCAAAAGCGTTCGACTGCTCGGCTGTGTATTCGTTACTTTGGGCATTTGCCATTGCAAACATAAGTATTAGTGATAGTGTTGCTGAAAGTGCTTTCATAATAGTAGCTATAAAGGTTTTTGCTAAGTTAGTAATTTTAGGCAAACCTGCATATGGCAAAACAAATGCCAATTGCATAAGTTAACCTTTACGCATTTGCTCCTTTGTGGATAACAGTCCGCAAGCCGCTTGAATATCCTCACCTCGCGAAGCACGAATGGTCGTAAAAATTCCTTTTGAAGTTAGCGCATCACGAAACATCAAGATTTTCTCGTCGGACGAACCCCTTAACGGGCTATCGGGGATTGGATGAAAACGAATTAGGTTAACCCTACAGTTTAGGTTATTCAGCAGTCGCACTAGCTCTTTACTGTGGCGAGGCGAATCGTTCAACCCGTCGAACATAATGTACTCGAACGAAACGCGTCGTTGACCAGAGAAATCGTACTTCCGAATTTCATCAACAACATCCTTAATGGGGTAAACATTCTGGATTGGCATTAGCGACCGACGCTCATCGTCGAATGGAGTGTGTAGGCTCACCGCTAAATGGCACTGACTCTGCTCAAGAAACTTGATCATTGCAGGCTTAACGCCAATGGTTGAAACGGTAATACGGCGTGGGCTCATGGCCATTCCCCAATCGGATGTTAAAATTTCAAGCGAAGCCAATACATTATCGAGATTATCGAAAGGCTCGCCCATTCCCATGTAAACAATGTTTGTAATACCTTGCCACTCGGGGATGCTTCGGAGCTGGTTCACAATTTCGCCAGCCGACAGGTTTCCCTGAAAGCCCTGTTTGCCAGTCATGCAAAACAGGCACCCCATTTTGCAGCCCACCTGCGATGAAACGCAGAGCGTTGCCCTATCGGTGTCGGGAATGTAGGCCGCCTCAACAAACTTAAGCGACTCGGTGGTAAATAGATACTTTTTGGTTCCATCGGACGACTCGGCCACTTTTGAGGGTTTTACCAAACCAATTCGATACTTCTCGTTGAGCATACTCCTAGCATCGAGCGACAGATTGGTCATTTGGTCGATACTCTCGACATCCTTTTTGTAAAGCCAGTGGGCTATTTGCTTTGCAGTAAACTTTGGCAGGCCTTCGGCTAGCACAAGGTCGGTAAGCTGGGAAAGGGTTAGGCCGAAAAGAGGGGGTTTGTGCATGGTGTTTCTCGCTTGTTTATTTAATTTCTCGCAAACCTGCCCAACGGCAGGCGGGGGCGCTAATTATCTCGTCATTGCGAAACCCTCGCTATTTGAGGGTTGAAGCAATCTTTAATTGTATTAGGTTGTTAAGTTACTCCGTTCTTAAGATCGCTTCGTAAAGTACACTCGCGATGACGGATAATTCTTTCGGTTTTAAAAATATATCTCCGCATTAATACTCCCAAATGGTACACCACGCGAAATTAGCACATCGCGGGTATCAACAACCATCTCGGCACTACCGCAAAGGTAATACTTTTTGGTGGTATCGAGGTTTTGCCACTGCTTAATGAAATTGGTAACCCGACCCTGAAAATAATCGTCGGCAGGACAACGGGAACAGCACTGGATGTAATTACGACCAAGCTTTTCGGTTAGGTAATCGCTATAGTAAAAGTACTCGGGATAGCTAACGCCATGTATTACCGTGGGATTTTTCCCTTTGTCCGAAAGTATTCTCGACATGAATGGAGCAATTCCCGTTCCCGCAGCAATGTATACAGCATCATCGGAAAACTGTGTGAATGTACCAAACGGTTCAGAAACCAAAATCTCGTCGCCAGTTCGGAAAAGAGGCAATGCAGGTGAGAGTTCACCGCCTGACTTCTCGGCATATAGGATATCGACCATATCGGCCTTTTCGGCACTGGCAATGCTGTAAAGCCTTGGGGCAATGTCCTTGCTAATTCCAAGTCCAATAACCTGACCCGCTTTAAAATCGAAATTCCTTTTAAACGAGAGGATATACGCGCCATTGGCAATTTGCTTATGGCTTATAATTCGCTGTTTCGAATATTTTAGATCATTCCAAGTTTTCATCCATCCTATTTTT
>CAZGQZ010000073.1:0-6704 GCA_964527985.1 uncultured Rikenellaceae bacterium
GAACCCGTAAGGGAAGGAAGAAAACCGTTGCCAACAAGAAGAAAGCTACTAAATAGAACATAGGTTATGGCAAAGAAAACAGGATCAGCTAAAAAGAAAGTTGTAAAGGTTGAAGCAGTAGGACAGGCACATATCCACTCCTCATTCAACAATATTATTGTAACTCTTACCAATAACACAGGACAAGTAATTTCATGGTCGTCTGCAGGTAAGATGGGATTTAGGGGTTCGAAAAAGAATACCCCTTACGCAGCTCAAACCGCAGCTGGTGATTGCGCAAAAGTAGCATTCGACCTAGGTCTACGTAAAGTTAAAGCTTACGTAAAAGGCCCTGGATCAGGACGTGAATCGGCAATCCGTACGATACACTCTGCGGGCATTGAAGTTACCGAGATAGTTGATGTAACCCCACTACCACATAACGGTTGCCGTCCTCCTAAGCGTAGGAGAGTGTAATTGTTGGGGTATATTTACAGAACAAAAAAAATATTGAGGAATGGCAAGATATACTGGACCAACCACTAAAATTGCAAGGAAATTTGGGGAGCCAATTTTTGGCCCTGATAAGGTTCTTGAGAAAAAGAACTATCCCCCAGGAATGCATGGATTGAACAAAAAGCGTAAAAAAGTTTCGGAATACGGTATTCAGCTTCAGGAGAAACAAAAAGCCAAATTTACATATGGCGTTCTCGAAAAGCAGTTTGCGAATACATTTAAAAAAGCATCGCGCATGCAGGGTGTAACAGGTGAAATCCTGCTTCAACTGCTTGAGTCAAGGCTCGATAATGTAGTTTTCCGTTTAGGCGTTGCTCCTACACGAGCAGCCGCACGCCAACTTGTTAGCCATAGGCATATCACCGTAAACGGTAAGGTAGTTAACATACCTTCGTATGCATTAAAGTCTGGCGATTTAATTGGCGTTAGAGAAAAGTCAAAATCGCTTGAGGCTATAACTGAATCTTTAACATCTGACCGATACACCAAATACTCATGGTTAGAGTGGGATAAAGATCAGTATGTAGGCAAATATTTAAATAATCCAGAGCGTTCAGATATTCCCGAGAATATTAAAGAACAGCTTATTGTTGAACTATACTCCAAGTAAAATACAAACCGAATGGCAATTCTGGCATTTCAAAAACCCGATAAGGTAATAATGCTCGACTCTACCGATACCTTCGGTAGGTTTGAGTTTCGTCCACTTGAGCCAGGCTATGGAATTACAGTGGGTAACTCTTTAAGGCGAATTCTTCTTTCGTCTCTCGAAGGGTTTGCCATTACTTCCATCAAAATTTCTGGTGTCGACCACGAATTCTCTGTTATACCAGGGGTAGTGGAAGATGTTCCTGAAATCATTCTTAATCTTAAGCAAATTCGGTTGCAACGAGTTGTTGAAGATTTCGAGGAGGAAAAGGCTACCATTTCCATATCCGGACAAAATGAGTTTAAGGCTGGATTCCTTTCAAACTTCCTTACCGGTTTTAAGGTGCTTAACCCAGATTTTGTAATCTGTAGGATGGAGCCCGATGTTAAACTTGATATCCAAGTTACAATCCGAAAAGGAAGAGGTTATGTACCTGCCGAAGAGAATAAAGAAGAAGATGTAGAATTTGGTGTAATCCCAATCGATTCAATTCATACTCCAATTAAAAACGTGAAGTATGAAGTTGAGAATTACAGGGTTGAGCAGAAAACTGACTATGAAAAGTTAGTTTTTGAAATTCAAACCGACGGTAGTATCCACCCAAAGGATGCGCTTAAGGAAGCAGCCAAAATTCTGATTTACCATTTCATGCTCTTCTCTGACGAAAAGATTACCCTTGATTCGGATGATAAGTTCGCCAATGATGAGTTCGACGAGGAGGTACTCCATATGCGTCAGCTGCTGAAAACCAAACTAGTTGATTTAGACCTTTCAGTTAGGGCACTTAACTGCCTTAAAGCAGCCGATGTTGATTCATTAGGAGATTTGGTTAGGTTTAATAAGAACGATCTACTTAAGTTTAGAAACTTCGGTAAGAAATCGCTCACCGAACTTGAAGATCTTCTGGAGGCCATGAATTTATCCTTCGGTATGGATATATCTAAGTACAAACTTGACAAGGAATAATTACGATGAGACACAATAAGAAAGTTAATCACTTAAGCAGAACATCATCTCACCGTAAGGCAATGCTTGCAAATATGGCAGTATCGCTTATTAAGTACAAGCGTATTAAAACCACCGTTGCTAAAGCCAAAGCATTAAGAACTTACGTAGAGCCACTTATTACCAAGAGTAAGAACGATACAACCCACTCAAGAAGAACTGTATTTGCATACCTTAAAGATAAGGTTGCCGTTGCTGAACTTTTTCGCGATGTAGCAGTAAAAGTGGCCGACAGGCCAGGTGGTTATACTCGTATCCTTAAAACAGGAGCACGCCTTGGCGATAACGCTGAGATGTGCATTATTGAGCTAGTTGACTACAACACCACATACGTTACCGAGGGAAAAGCTGAAAAAACTCAAGCAAAACGTACACGTAGAGGTAAGAGTGGAAAAACAGTTGAACCTAAGGCAACAGAGAAAACGCCTAAGGCTGATGAGCCCAAAGCAGAAGTAGTTTCGGAAAAGGTTGAAGACGAAAAACCTGTAGAAGAGGTTAAAGATGACGCTGTTGAAGCACCTAAAGCCGAAGAAACTGAAAGTGACGAAAAGGAAAAAAAGGAGGATGCTGAGTAGCAATCTCTAAATATAACCTAATAAAAAGGGATTGGCTTAAATTGCTTAATCCCTTTTTTTATCCAAACTAATTCGAGTTTTTTAACTTAAAATTTTCAGAATATGGGACAAATAGTAAATGTACATGCTCGTCAGATTCTCGACTCAAGAGGAAACCCTACAGTTGAGGTTGATGTGATAACCGAAAGTGGATATTTTGGACGTGCAGCCGTACCCAGTGGAGCCTCTACTGGTGTTCATGAGGCCGTTGAACTTAGGGATGGTGATGAAAGTCGTTACCTAGGAAAAAGTGTTTTAAGGGCCGTTGAAAATGTTAATACTACCATTGCTGAGGAAATAATTGGTATGCACGTGCTCGAACAACAGCAAATTGATGAGGCGCTAATAAGCCTAGATGGTTCTGAAAACAAAGCTAACCTTGGCGCTAATGCTATACTTGGGGTTTCACTGGCGGTTGCTCATGCTGCTGCTCAGGTAACACAACAACCTCTTTATCGTTATGTAGGAGGTGTAAATGCTTGTACCCTGCCAATTCCCATGATGAACATCCTTAACGGAGGTTCACACGCCGATAATAGCATCGATTTTCAGGAGTTTATGGTTATGCCAATTGGTGCTCCTAGCTTTTCAGAAGCGCTTAGAATGGGTGCCGAAGTTTTCCACCACCTAAAGGCAGTGCTTAAAAAGCAAGGGTACTCAACTAACGTAGGCGATGAGGGTGGATTTGCCCCAAACCTAAAATCGAACGAGGAGGCAATAACTGTTATTCTTCAGGCCATTGAGAAAGCAGGCTACAAGCCTGGAGAAGATATTTTCTTAGCACTCGACCCAGCATCGTCTGAATACTATTTGCCCGAGGAGAAGGTATACCACTTGCATAAGTCAACTGGTGATAAGCTTACACCATCGCAAATGGTTGACTACTGGAAGAATTGGGCTGATAAGTACCCAATTGTTTCAATTGAAGACGGAATGGCTGAAGATGACTGGGACGGCTGGAAACAGATTAACCAAACCCTCGGCTCCAAAATTCAGCTGGTAGGCGACGATCTTTTTGTAACCAACGTAAACCGCTTGGCTAAGGGTATTAAAGAGAAAGCAGCCAATAGTATTCTTATTAAAGTGAATCAAATTGGTACACTAACCGAAACCATTAATGCGGTTCGCATGGCCGATATCAACTCAATGACTTCAGTAATGAGTCACCGCTCTGGAGAAACAGAGGATACAACCATTGCTCACCTAGCAGTTGCTTTAAATACCGGGCAAATTAAAACTGGTTCGGCTTCGCGCTCCGATAGGATTGCAAAATACAACCAGCTTCTTCGAATTGAGGAAATGCTTGGTTCATCTGCGCAATACCTAGGTAAGAACTTTAAGTATATGCGATAGTATAACGCAAATAATTTTAGGGGCTCAACTGCAAAAAGGTTGAGCCCTTTTTTGTATATTCACCTTTAGTAAAATTTGGGTAAATGGCATTCGAAGGACTAAACCATTTTGTAGATCTGCTTGATCGTAAAGGACAGCTAATTAGGATAAAACAGTACGTTGATCCAATACTTGAAATAGCCGAAGTAACCGATAGGGTTTGTAAGCAGACGGGAGGAGGAAAGGCTTTGCTTTTTGAGAATACAGGAACGGATTTCCCCGTTTTAACAAATGCATTTGGCTCCGACGAAAGAATTTCATTAGCCTTAGGTATTTCTAATCCCGATGAGGCAGCGGCTAACATTGAGTCGTTGTTTCAATACTTTACTCAACCTAAACAGTCGCTCTTGTCTAAGCTGAAGATGCTTCCGAAGCTTAAGCAGGTTTCACAATGGTTACCCCAAATGGTTACAGGCAAAGGTGCTTGTCAGGAAGTAGTTCATCTAAACCCCAATTTGAGCATTCTGCCCATACTTAAGTGTTGGCCACACGATGGAGGCCAATTCGTAACCCTGCCAATGGTAAATACGAAAGATCCTGATACAGGGATTAGAAATGTTGGCATGTACAGAATGCAGGTGTTTAGCGATTCGCTAACCGGAATGCATTGGCATAGGCACAAAACAGGGGCAAGGCATTATAGCGGATACAAAAAACTAGGCCAGCATATGCCAATTGCTGTTGCACTGGGAGGTGACCCTGTATACACTTATGCATCAACTGCCCCTTTGCCCGATAATGTTGACGAGTACATACTAGCTGGTTTTCTTCGAAATAAACGAGTTAAACTGGTGAAAGCAATTACCGTTGACATTGAAGTGCCTTTTGATGCCGACATTATTATTGAAGGTTATGTTGATACTAGCGAGGATCTAATTTGGGAAGGACCCTTTGGCGATCATACTGGTTTTTACTCACTGGCCGACTGGTACCCAAAGTTTCATGTAACATGTATTACGCATAGGAAAAATGCAGTTTATCCAGCAACTATTGTTGGTGTGCCACCTATGGAAGATAAGTATATTGCAAAAGCTACTGAACGAATTTTTTTAAGCCCAATAAAAATTGCAATGCTACCCGAAGTGGTCGACATGTACTTGCCCGAAGAGGGAGTGGCTCACAATATTGCGCTAGTTAGTATTGACAAAACGTACCCTGGGCAAGCTTATAAGGTTGGCAATGCATTGTGGGGTGCAGGACAAATGATGTTTAACAAGATAATGGTTGTTACCAACCATAGCGTAAATGTTAAAAACGTAATGGAGGTAGCAAGAGTAATGTCTCAAAATTTTAACCCGCTGAGCGATACGCTGCTTGGTCGAGGCCCTCTAGATATCCTAGATCATTCATCGGAAAAGCCTGCCTTTGGCGGAAAAATTTTAATAGATGCCACGGAAAAATTGCCCGAAGAAATAAACGGTTTTGTTGAACCCCAAGTTTACGATGCAGAGTTTGTTGCAGAAGAATTAAGTAAGGTGAACGAAGTGTTTGGTTATAACGTTCGCTTTCTCGACGAAAGCGTTTCGCTAGCAGTAGTTTCCGTAGACAAGGAGATTGTTATTAGCGTTCGAAACGTAGCGCATAGCATTGCACTTGCATTAGGTAAGCACTTGCCTAAAATAGTTGTTTTTGTTGATAAAGAAATTCCGCTAAAAACAATTGAGTTAGTGGCTTGGTACACAGCAGCCAATATTGATCCTAATAGAGACTGCTTTTTTGCCGATATTGAGGGCGTGAAGGCAAATTCGCTTTTCGTTGACGGGACAAGAAAAACTATGGCCAAAGATGGATTTAGCAGAGACTGGCCCAATATTGTTACTTCGAGCTTACAAACGGTAAAAGATATTGATACTAAGTGGAAAGATATAGGGTTTAGCGAGTTCGTAGAATCGCCATCTGTTCGATTTGCCCCAATTGTTAAACAGGATGGAGCAATAGCCAAATAAAAACTTTTAGTTTTTGTATATTCGATAGTATGAGAGCACTCATTAAATGGAAATTTTTACTTTTCGTTATTCTCCTCGCATATCAATTTGCGTGGGGAGTTGAACTCCAGAGCAAACGAAAGGCAGAGGTGCTTAATATTGAGTCGGGTTTATCGCAATCGTGGGTAACCGCTCTTGTCGTCGATAGGTATGGTTTTCTATGGGTGGGCACTCAGGATGGACTTAATCGATACGATGGCTATTCGTTTAAGAAGTACCGAAACAACCCACTCGATAGCACAACGCTTTGTAACAACAACATTAACTCTATTTGCGAAGACGCTGAGGGAAATATTTGGATTGGAACTTGGCGTGGGCTAAGCTTTTTGAACAGATCAACAGGTGAGTTTACAAACTATTTTCATGATTTGAATAACGCTAAATCATTATCTCACAATAGGGTTTACAATGTTTATGTTGATAAAAAAGGAGTGGTATGGGTAAAAACGTTAGAGTCTCTCGATAGGTTTAACCCAAGCACCCAAACATTCGACAGGTTTCCTCATTTGTCAAGCCCTTTTACAAATGCGGCCTATGCCGATAGCTACGGTATTTTTGAGGATA
>CAZGQZ010000073.1:6804-11209 GCA_964527985.1 uncultured Rikenellaceae bacterium
TCCTTAATGTTAACATAACCTCAATTGCTGAAGATAAATCGAACGTAATTTGGATGGGAACCCTGTCGGGTTTAGTGAAGTGGGATGTAAAAGACCAGAAATTTTCGCTTTTCAGTAAAGATAGAAACGGAAATAATCTTTTTGGAAACAACATGATAGGGTCTGTTTACAATGATGTTTCGGGATACCTTTGGGTTGGAACATGGAATGCCGGCCTTTATCGCTTTAATAGGCGCGACAATAGCATTATAAAGTACTCATCAAAACAACCTAGCCCATATAAAATTCCTAATGATTATGTGCATGTCATAAATCGAATTCCAACCGGAGATCTTCTAATTGGTACAAGAAATGGAGTTCAACTTTTTGATGAGTCATCGGGGTCGTTTGTCGATTTCTTTAAAGCAAAGGGAATTGAAGCATCTACATTATTTCAGAATAACCGAGTATACTCAATACTTAACGACACCTTTGGTAATTTATGGTTTGGGACCCGTATGGGATTGTTTAAGTATAACGGGTCAGCTCTAGAGCAATTCGGGCATAACCCAGCCGATTCTACTACTCTTACAGCAAACGAGGTATATAGCTTAGTTCAGCGTGGTGAAGATATTTGGGTGGGTACGTATAGCGGGATAAATAGGCTTACTATCAGTACAGGTAAGGTTGAGCGCTATCAGGCGAGTGGTACCTATACACATGGTCAGCTAATAAGCAACGACATTATTAGCTTGCTAGTTGACAGCAACGAAACCCTTTGGGTGGGAACTTCGTCGGGGTTACATGTTTTCGATAGCGAAGAGGAACTGTTTACTCTTATTACCGAAGAGGATGGTTTGCCCAATAACATTATCTATGCAATTTTAGAGGATGATAAGGGGCTAATATGGGTGAGTACTAACTGGGGAATAGCAAGCATTAACCCTTCTGATCATTCTGTTGTTACGTATGGAGTTAGCGATGGTCTTCAGAGCTACGAATTTAATCTTGGTGCGAGTTGTAAATCCGAGGACGGAGAACTTTTTTTCGGTGGTATTTCGGGTTTAAATGCATTTTACCCCGATTCCATTGGTAAATCGTACAGCACACCAGCAATTAGCTTTACTCAGCTTGAAGTTGTTGGACCCAATAAACGGGTAGTAACACCTATTGAGGCTACTCGTGAGATAGCTGTTAAGCACCCTTTTTCAATGATTAGCATTGAGTTTGCTGTCCTCGATTTTACGCATCCTGAAAGAAACAGGTACATGTATAAGCTCGATGGCTTTGACGACAGCTGGATTGCCATTGGAAATAAGCGCTCTGCTGTATTTTCGAATATTCCCGAGGGTGAGTATACGCTTAGAGTTAAAGGGGCAAATAGCGATGGGATATGGAATGAGGATGGGATTAGCATACGGCTAATTGTGAAAACCCAGTGGTGGAGAACAAGGCTTGCAACTATTATTTATGGCGTTTTGTTAGTGCTATTCATTTTCGTATTTCTGAGAGCTCGAACCCGAATATTACGAAGAACGAACAGGCTTCTAAGAGAGCGAGAGCTTACCATGAAGGAGATGGAAGTACAGCGAGAAGAACTCTTGCTTAAGAATAAGAGCATTACTGATAGCATTAACTATGCTAAGCGAATTCAAGAGGCCCTAATACCTTCTGAGCATCATTTTAAAAAAATTCTACCCGAATCGTTTATTCTTTACATGCCAAAGGATATTGTTAGCGGCGATTTTTACTGGATAAACGAAACCAAAAATCGAATTTTTGTTGCTGCAATTGATTGCACAGGGCATGGGGTGCCAGGTGCTTTCATGTCAATTATTGGTGTTGAACTGCTCCGAAATATTATTAATGTGATGGGCATTAACGATCCCGCTGAAATTCTTAACCTGCTTGACCAAGGAATCCGCGATACTTTTAGCAAGTCGGTAAACGATATGGCCCCCAATGTGAAAGATGGAATGGATGTTTCGTTTTGTGTTATCGATAAGGAGAACAGAACGCTTCAGTTTGCAGGGGCATTTAGCAACTTATACCTAATTAGAGAGAACAACCTTAAGGAGATAAAGGGCCAGCGCTATACCGTTGGGTTCTCGTATGAAACAGAAAAGCCACAGTTCTTTAGCCATACCGAATCGTTAGAGCCCGATGATATGATTTACATGTTTACCGATGGGTATGCCGATCAGTTTGGTGGTCCCGAGGGCAAAAAGTATAAATTCCGACGTTTTAGGCACCTGCTGCTTAATGTGCACAAATACCCTTTAGATGTGCAGCGTAAACTCCTAATTGGGAGCATAAACGAATGGAAAGGAGATATGGAGCAGGTTGATGATATTCTGATTATTGGAATAAAGCCTGAGGTAGAGTAGGGTTTTCGTAAGTTGATCGGAGAGTCTTACTAGCTTTGTTTAGGGCCGAATTTCTTTTTAAACCATTAATTGTTCAATAAAAACTATGAATATGAAAAAGCCACAAATTGCTCAAAAGGGTCCTTACGTAATGGAAACCAAACCTGGCAAATACTACTGGTGCGCTTGTGGGAAAAGTAGCAATCAACCCTTCTGCGATGGATCTCACCAAGGAACTGGCCTACAACCCATGGAGGTAACTATAGATACCTTAAAAACGGTGGCATGGTGTGGGTGTAAGCATTCAAAAAATGCCCCATTTTGCGATGGTACGCATAATGAGCTGTAAGCCTTACGAAGATTTTAACAGATTCTTCATCTTTTGTATTAGCACCTCAATTTGGAATGGTTTGCTAATGTAATCATCCATTCCTGCGGCAAGGCACTCTTCCTTATCGCCTAGAAGGGCATTTGCGGTTATTGCAATAATTGGCGTATGGGAGGTTGAACTAGATTCGATCTCTCTTATCTTTTTGGTTGCAATTATACCATTCATTATTGGCATTTGGATATCCATAAGGATTATGTCGAACCTGCTAGTGCCAAACTTATCAAGAGCCTCTTTGCCATTATTGGCAATGTCAATGTTTTTAACTAGCTTCTTAAGGCTTAAAACCACAATTTTTTGGTTAATAAGGTTGTCTTCCACAAGAAGTACATTGGCATCTTCTAGATTTATGGAGGGGCCTGGTATTTGAGGCTTTCTTTGTTCTAAATTCGACTCGTCATGTTCAACCTTTCCCTGTGTTGATCCAATTTTTTCTAACGTGTAGGGGAATGCGAACGAAGCATTTTCGGAGGTTAGCCTAATGCTCAGTTTACCTCCATTGCTTTCAATTAGCTTTTGAGTAATTGAAAGTTCAAGAATATCGATGTAGGTTTGCGAATTTGCTGGCGAAATGGTTGAGTCGTTGGTAACAAACAAGTTTTGTCCTTCGCTAAGGGGCAGGAGTATGGGCTTATCGCTATTTACTTCAACCATCAGAGCAACGCTCTCTTCGGTTTCGTTTTGTTTCGAAACGAGGATGCTAACATTTGCCTTTCCTCCACTTCTGTTCTTAAGAATACTCTCGATAAGGTTTAGGAATATTTGCTTAATGCGCACCGGATCGCCAAAAAGATTTTCGGGAATAGAGCTGTCAATCTTAAGGCTGAAGGGGGTGTTGTTTGTATTCTGAGTTGAGAATATTTTTATAGTGCTGTTAATAGTGTTGAAAAGGTTAAAGGGAAGGCTTATGCTTCCTCGCTCTTTAATGTCGATATTTGAAATTTCGACCATGCTGTTAACTACGTTAACCAAGTTGTTTGTTGAGGCATGTATGGTGTCAATTAAATCCTTTTGTTTTTCATCGCTGGTGATGCTTTCTAAAAGGTTAGAAATAACCATTATGTTGTTTAGCGGGGTTCTGATTTGGTGCGAGAGGCTTGAGATAAAATCCTGATGCTGCTTGTTAGTGTTTTTTAAATCAAGGATGCTTTTTTCCATGCTATGCATAACCCGAGCCTGTGCCGCATCGAGCAGGTATGTCAATGTCATTATGGCAAAATACGAAACGATAAATAGTAGTTTAAAGCTCAACGACAGCTCATCGTTATTTCCCAAAAAACTAATGGGTACAAATAAACCCACTGCTGCTATTAAAAGGAAAAGTATGCTAAGTATGGCTCCTCTATTGTATCCCATTGATGCGATGACAATAATTGGAAAAATGCCTATGGCAAGGGCACTGGAAAAGCCAAGGTTTCCAGTCCATATGGTTAGCCCAAAAACAGTAAAGGCGGTGAAAATGAGTGTGTAGCAGTAAGCGTTGCTATGTATAGATTTTTTCGCGTAGAATAGCATTGTTAGGCCAATGATTGCAACGGCAAAAATTGAGGTAATACCGATGATTTTGTTTGAACCGACAAGTGATGATACAGAAAGAAAAATGAAGTATAAAAGCAAAATCCAACTCGAAAAACTGAAAGCCTGTGCTTTAGGGTAAAACTCATCAGCTTCG
>CAZGQZ010000074.1:0-10968 GCA_964527985.1 uncultured Rikenellaceae bacterium
CTATTCGCCAAGCTTGCGGAGCAGTCTTCGAACGCTTTCTACAGAGTCGATATAGTAGTTAGCCTTTGTGTTTTTTGTTCCCACTTTAACTGTGAAAGCGTTATCGGGCATTGCGCCAAAGGTATACTCATCGGTCCAGTCGTCGCCGAGTGCCATTATAAAATCGAAGTTATCCATTGCAAGTTGCTGAGCAGCAGCACGACCCTTGTTTATACCTGAGTTTTTTATTTCGATAACCTTGTCGCCATCCATAATCTCAAGGTTCAGGTTCGATACCAAATCGCGTAGTTCATCTTTTAGCTCCCAAGCACGAATAACTCCTAAGTCTGGGTCGGAGTTGCGGTAGTGCCATACAAGCGAATAGTTTTTTTCTTCTAAAAATGAACGAGGAGTTCTATCGGCGTAAAAGTTAATAATAGGTTTTATTATGTCCATCCAATGCTTGTCAATTTTTTCAATCATACCCCATTCGCCATTAGGAGGTTTTACCCAAACACCATGTTCAGCCACAAAGGTTATTGAATTGTATTTGCTAAACCATTTCCCTAGAGTTTCTTTATCTCTACCGCTGATGATAACCAGTGTGTTGTTTTTGTCGTTGGATAGCTTATCGAGAATACTATAAAGCTCATCGTTGGGAATAGCCTTTTGAGGATCCTTATGGAATCCAGTCAGCGTTCCGTCATAGTCAAGGAAAATAATTCTTTTCTTAGATTGATCGTAAGTTTTCTTAAACTGGTCAACAATGGCTGGAGATACTTTCCGAGTAAGGTTTGTTTCCTGTAGCTTCTTAACTCCTTTAAGGGTATCAAGAATATCGGTTGCCCATTTTTCCTCATTGTAAACCTTGAGCCGCTTTTGCATAACCTTGTTTCGTTGTCGTTGCTCACTTACGGGCATTTCAAATGCTTGCTTTATTGCCAGTGCAACCTCGGCAATATTATTCGGATTTACTAAAATTGCCTCGCTCATCTCCTTAGAGGCGCCAGTCATTTCGCTTAGTATAAGCACTCCAGTTTGATCAATCCGCGAGGCGATGTACTCCTTGGCAATTAGGTTCATTCCGTCGCGAAGCGGGGCAACCAGAGCAATTTGCGAAACGGTGTAAAGTTCAACCATTTCTTCTTTGGACAAGTTTCGGTAGAAATACCAAATTGGCATCCAGCCAACGGAACCGTATTGGCCATTAATACGTCCAACAATCTCATCAACGGTACGTTTCTGGGCTTGGTACTCAACTAGTACCTCGCGCGATGGTATAACAAAAAGGGCAAAGCATATCTTACCGTGTAGCTCGGGGTTGTTAATAAGAAACATCTCAAAGGCCTCGAGGCGTTGAGTTATTCCTTTGGCGTAGTCGAGCCTATCAACGGAGAGCATCAGAATTGTTTGGCCATCGTTTAACAGGTTCTGTGCAACCGTATCGGCAAAACCTAAGAGTGATTCCCCTTTTGCCGACTTAAAATGGTTTGCCTGCTCCTGAAAGTAGTCATAATCAACTCCCATTGGGAAGTTATCAATTTTCACAACCCTTTCGTCGAGTTTCACCGTGTTAAGCATGTTGTCGAAGCCAAGTAATCGCCTTATTGAACTCATAAAGTGACGCTCGTAGTCGAATGTATGAAACCCAACTAGATCGGCACCTAGCATCCCCTCAACAATCTCTTTGCGCCAAGGCAAAACCCGAAAAATTTCGTACGAGGGGAAAGGAATATGCAAGAAGAATCCGATGGTTAGCTGAGGGTTTGCTTCTCGTAGAAGCATTGGTAGCAGCATTAGATGATAATCGTGGATCCAAATAGTATCATCATCGTTCGCTACCATAAGTACTTGTTTAGCAAAAAGCTTGTTTACATCAACGTAATGCTTCCAATAGTCCTCATTAAGTTCGCTATGTTGGGTGAAGTAGTGGAAAAGAGGCCAAATTGTAGCATTGCAAAACCCGTAGTGATGCATTGCAATCTGCTCCTGTGTAAGCTCAAGGGGATGGCATCGCTCCTCGGCAAACCTATTATAGACGAAATCTTTCTCCTCTTTAGTAAGCTCAATTTGCTCGTTGCCTGTCCAACCAATCCATTCGCAATTTTTAAGCTTGTAGTATGTATTAAGCTTGTTGGGAGTTCGAACCGACTTTTGAATTACTTTAACCTGGTCACCTTCTTTGGCAACCTCAAACGGAAGCTTATTTGAAACAATAATTAGCCTACTCATAACATCGATTTTTACTTCATTCTACTTCAAAAAACTTTACTATATTAGCAAAATAATGGCATATTATCAAAATATAACGCTACTATGCCTGTAGTGTTTAATACAATGAATGTTAAGCTGAAGTTTAAACCCACTAAAAGCCAAAACCATGAATAGATATAGCTTTGATGCGGTAATTTTTGACCTTGATGGGGTAATTACCAAAACAGCGCTAGTGCATGCTGCAGCGTGGAAGAGTATGTTTGACGGTTTTTTAAAAGAGTGGGAGAAAAAGCACGGGAAGCCCTTTGAGGAATTCACCCATTTTAACGATTATCTTCCTTATGTAGATGGCAAGCCAAGGTACAAAGGGGTTGAATCATTTTTAAAATCTAGAGAAATTGAGTTGCCCTTTGGTGACCCAAGCGATAGCCCCGACAAGGAAACAATTTGCGGATTAGGCAATAGGAAGAACGATGCCTTTAATGAAACGCTTGCAAAGGAAGGCGTTGAGGTATACCCATCAACCGTTGAACTTTTAAACGAGCTAAAGGATAAAAAGATAAGGCTAGGCGTTGCCTCATCGAGTAAAAATTGTAAGCAGGTACTTGAGCGTGCAAACCTGTTGCACTATTTCGAAACTCGTGTCGATGGCGAAGTGTCGGCAGAACTTGGATTGCAGGGGAAGCCCGAACCCGACATTTTTACTAAAGCTTGCGATAACCTAGGAGTAGATTACTTTAGGGCTGTAATTGTTGAGGATGCAGTGTCGGGAGTTCAGGCAGGGAAAAAAGGAAACTTTGGCTTTGTGCTTGGTATTGCGCGTGAGGAAAATGAGCGTGAGCTCAAAGCCAATGGTGCCGATGTTGTGGTTAACGACATTGAAGAGATAGGTGGCATTGAGGGCATAGAAAAATGGTTCGATATTGGTTTGAATAAAGACCTTTGGTCGGTATCGTTTCACGGACTCGACTGTGAAAAAGAGCGTTCGCGTGAGGCCTTATTCACTGTAGGCAATGGTTATTTAGGAACACGAGGATCGTTAGAGGAGAGTTTGACTTCGGAATGTAACTACCCCGGAACCTATATGGCTGGGGTTTATAATAGGCTAAAATCGCCTGTGGGTAACAGAGAGGTAGAGAACGAGGATTTTGTTAATGCGCTTAACTGGACAACAATATCATTTAAGGTAGCCGAGGGCAACTGGTTTGACCCCAATACCGATGAGGTAGTTGAACTTGAAAGAACCATCGACTTTAGAAATGGTGTTCTCATAAAACGAATGCTTGTTCGCGATACCGATGGGAGAGAAACGTTGGTTGAGTCGAGGCGCATTGCCAGCATGGCAAATCAGCATCATGCAGCTATCGATTATTCAATTACTCCCCTAAACTATAGCGGCTACGTTAGGGTGAAGTCGGGGCTTTCGTTGCCCGAAAAAAACGATGGAGTTGAGCGCTATCGGCAGCTGAACCAAAAGCATATTGCGCCACTTGAGCAAGGGGCAAAAAATGGAATCTCATATATTAAGGGTAAAACAGTACAATCGGCCATTGAGGTAGCAGCAGCCGTAAGGCTTGAGGTTTTTTATGAGGATAAACCTTTGGCTACAAATTACCAGATTAAGCAAGAAGAGGGGTGGGTTAACACCTATGTCAAGGCTCTTATTAAAGAAGGAGAAACGTTACGCCTTGAGAAGTTAGCATCAATCTGTAATTCCCGTTCAGCTAATACGCCAAATCCGCTTGGATTTGTAATGGAGGATATTAAGCAGCTAAAGTCGTTTGGAATTATGCATGCGGCTAGCATTAGAGCATGGGAAAAACTTTGGGATCAGGTAGATGTTCATGTTGTTGGCGATAGGCTTGCTCAAAAGCTGCTGCGCATGCACATATACCATTCGCTTACCACCACATCTCCGCATAACGAACATATCGACTTTGGTATTCCCGCACGTGGCTTGCATGGCGAGGCTTATCGTGGTCATATATTCTGGGACGAGCTATATGTTTTGCCTTTTTACTGCTTGCATTTCACAGAAGTGGCAAAGTCGGTGCTAATGTACCGATACCGAAGGTTACCCAAAGCAAGAGAGTACGCCAAACAGCATGGGTACGAAGGAGCCATGTTCCCCTGGCAAAGCGGAAGCGATGGGCGAGAGGAGACACAAGTGGTTCACCTAAATCCCATTTCGGGAAAATGGGGCGATGATTACAGCTCGCTGCAAAGGCATATTTCAATTGCTGTGGCCTATAACACATGGAACTACTATAACATAACCGGCGATATCGACTTTATGGCTGAGTATGGAGCTGAGCTGTTTTTTGATATCTGCAAATTTTGGGCAAGCAAAACAACCCTAAACAACAATACCAACCGATACGAGATTGATGAGGTTATGGGTCCCGATGAGTTCCACGAAAAGCTGCCTAGTGCCAGTAAAGGAGGAGTAAAAAACAATGCCTATACAAACATTATGGTGGCTTGGCTTTTCGATAGAGCAAATGATTTATATAGCTCATTAGGCCGATCTCAAACCGAAAAGGTTTTTAGCAAAGTTGGTATTTCGGAGAATACCATAAAGGAGTGGAGCAAAATTGCCCACAAAATGACAATCCCGATTAACGACGAGGGAATTATTGAGCAGTTTGAGGGTTACTTTAGCCTTAAGGAGCTTAATATGGATGAGTATCGCGAAAAGTATGGCGATATTCACAGAATGGATAGAGTTCTTAAAGCCGAGGGTAAATCGCCCGATGACTATAAGATTGCCAAGCAGGCCGACTTGCTGATGACCTTTTTTAATGTTGACCCGAATGTTGTGCAGGCCATTACAGCCGAGAGTGGGTATAAGTTACCCAAAGATTTTCTGTCCAAAAATTTCGATTACTACATTAGCCGATGCTCGCACGGATCGACCCTCAGCAGGGTTGTACATTCCTATGTTGCTTCGCTTATAGGTCGTAAGGAATTAGCTTGGGATCTTTACCTCGATGCCCTTATGAGCGATTATAGCGATATTCAGGGCGGCACAACTGCCGAAGGCATTCACATGGGTGTAATGACAGGCACTGTACTAATGGCCTTAACCTCGTATGCAGGGCTTAACTTTCACTCAAACACGCTTAGTATATCGCCTAATTTGCCCAAGCATTGGAATTCACTTCGCTTTGGCTGTACCTTTAGGGGTATTGAGTATAAGTTTGCTATTACCAAGGGCATGCTAAAGGTAGAGGCAGGAAAGGATAAATCAACCATTTTAGTTAAGGGCAAGCCATACACTCTAAATGCAAACGAGGAGATTAGTATTAAAATTGAATAATAATGCATAGCTTTGCAGGGTAAAAATTCAATTTATGCTAGGAGATATTCTGCTTATAAATGACCTGCACAAAGCTGCTGCTAAGGAAATACTTAACCACGTTCTTGCCGATAGGGATAAAAAGCTTGAGGCCAATGCCAATTACAAGTATATTGTTGCCATATCGGGAGAATCGGGAGCAGGCAAGTCGGAACTTTCGCATTCGCTTGCCCTATTACTTAAATCTCAAAATGTTAGGGTAAAGGTTATTCATGCCGATAATTACTACAAAATTCCCCCTCTTTTACGAAAGGAGTGGCGCTTAAACAAAGGGCTTAATGTTATTGGTCCTAACGAGTACGATTGGAGTTTACTCCAAAAGAATATTACCGAGTTTAAGGAGGATATGATTGCTCGAATTCCCTGCATCGACATAATTCCCGATCAGGTTGATGAGCTAACAACCGATTTTCAGAAGATAAACGTTTTGATAATTGATGGCCTATACGCAATTAAGGCTAAGGATATAGATCTAAAGGTTTTTATTGAGCTAACCTATCTGGAGACAAAGATGATGCAGCTTATGCGGGGCAAAGAGGAAGTAGATGAGCACAGGGTGAACATACTTGAGCGTGAGCACATGGGTGTTATGTCGTTAAAGCCACTGGCTCATTTATTGGTAAATAAAAACTACGATGTTTTGCCTGTTAAAAAGGGTTGAGGTTTGCATTTTTTATACTCAATAGGTTTGTTATTGTAACAAAATGGGGCGCAGGTAATTTTACCTGCGCCCCATTTTGTAATGTTCTTGGCTCTGAATTCTATTCTACAACCCTTATCTCTGTTGTTACGGGCATTGCCTTTTTGTAAACCACGCTAACGCCACAATACCTTTCTTCCGAAAGGTTCACAGCCTTCTCAATTTTGTCCATGGGGAGGTTTTTACCCTTAAACTCAAAAATTATTTTCATAGCGGAGTAGTGCTTTGGGTGTTCTTCTGTTTGCTCTGCCTCAACCCAAATGCGAAGCCCTTCGTATTCAACCCTCATCTTTTTCAGAATTGAAACAACATCCATGCCTGTGCATCCGGCAAGAGCAACAAGCATTAAGGGCTTTGGACGAGGCCCGCTATCGTTTCCTCCAACTTCGGGAAGGGCATCAATGGTTAGTTTGTGGCCATCGAGTTCGGTTTCAAATGCCATACCTCCTTGCCAATCGATGTGTACTGATGTTTTGCTCATGGTTTAAAAAATCATTTTTGTGTTAGATAGAAAAACCGTTAAACAAGCCAATGGGCATATTGTTTAGTTTCCATACTTTTGCTTAAAGTAGGGCTTTTTAAGCGGCTTAGTTTGTGGCATCAACAATTGACGATTCAATTTCGCGAAAATTAAAGGGTTTTCGGAAATATTTATTGATAAGGTTGCTGTTTAGGGCCTGCGATATTTCATCGGTAATTTCAAACCCTGTGAGGATGAAGAAAACGATGTGCGGAAAATCAACCTTTGCCTTGCTAATGAATTCCAAACCATCCATTTTTGGCATGCGCATATCGCTAACAACAACTGAGATGTCAGGATTGCTTTTGAGTATTTCGAGTCCTTCGAAACCCGAAAGGGCTGTAGTTACGTTAAAAGTGTTTTTAAAGTTAAGCTCAAAAAGTTTTAGGTTTATTGGCTCGTCATCTACGTAAAGCACAGCTATTTTATTGCTCATAGTTTAGTTTTTTATTGGTATTAATATGTTAACTGTAGTACCTGCATTTTTTTCTGAATCGAAGGTTATGCTACCGCCATGTTCGTGGATAATGTTTTGGGTTATCGACAGGCCCAATCCGGTACCTTTGCCTGGGTCTTTAGTTGTAAAAAACGGATCGGTAACTTTTGATATGTCCTTCTTGCTAATTCCGCAGCCATCATCGCAAATAGTAACTCCAATTACATTTTGCTGTAATGCAGTTGAGATGGATATGGTGCCATTGCCTTCAATTGCCTGTACCGCATTTGTTAGTACGTTTAGGAATGCCTGATGCATTTTTCCTTCCTTACATTTTACAATAATTGGCTTGCTGGCGTAGTTTCGCTCTACTAATATCCGATTTTTTATCTTATTATCCAGCATTAGTAAGCAATTATCAATTATTTTATGGATATCGCAATCGAAAACCTTATGAACGTTGTCACTTCTGCTATAATGACTTAACCCCTCTACAATACTGGCTGCACGAGTTACCCCTGTGTTAATTATTTCAATAAGTGGCGAAAGTGGGTCGTGATGATCGGTTAAATTGTTCTTCACATAGTCTTCAAGAGCCGAAACCCCTCCGTGGATAAAGTTAAGAGGGTTGTTTATTTCGTGGGCAACGCCAGCAGCTAAAATTCCTAACGAGGCCATTTTTTCTGCTTCGATAAGCTGTTTTTGTGCGTTCTGCAGTTTTGAGAGCGTGGTTTGTAACTCCTCTTTATGGTTATAAAGCTCCTCGTTGGTTGCTTGCAGTTCCTCATTGGTCGCTTCAAGCTCCTCGGTGCGCTCCTTTACCAGTATCTCAAGATGATTTCTGTACTTTTCAAGTTCAATAGTGGTTTGTTTTCGTTCTGTAATGTCTCGCATGGTATCCATTAAATGCGTTGGGTTACCATTCTCATCGGTTAGGACGGTTATGTTAAACTCGGCGGTAAAAATTGTTCCATCTATCCTGTTAACCTCTGCTTCGAAGGACTCAATAAACCCTTTTTCGATTAGCTCAGGTATAAGCTTTTTTGCTTCGACTCTACTTTTCGGGGTTAGTAAATCGTATGCATTTTTTCCAATCAAATCTTTTGGCTCAAGCGTTCCAACCATTTGTGCCTTCCGTTTATTTACGTATAGCATATTCCCCTCAATATCCATTAGCGAAATTCCATCTTGCGAGGTTTCAACAAGTTTTCGGTATCGTTCCTCGCTTTCGCGCAAGTTTTGCTCGGCTTTTTTAATGTCAGAAATATCAACCGTTGCACCCCTAAAACCAATTGGCTTGCCGTTTTTGTAGATTACGCTTGAGTATATTCTTACCGGAAACCGTGTCCCATCCTTGTGTAATCCGGTGTATTCTTCTCCTCCACCAACCTTTCCTTCAATTCGTTTTTTCAGGTTTAGAACTGCACGTTCTCTATCCTCGTGAACAACAAGGTTTATAAGGTAAACACCTTGCTTAAAGTCCTCGTCGGTATAGCCGTGCACTTTGTACCCGCTGGTGTTTGTGTAGGTGCATAGGCCATCGAGGTTACTTTCCCAAATGGTAAGTGGAGCAAGATCGGCCATGTCTCGATATCTCTTCTCGCTTTCCTCAAGGGCTTTTTGGGCTTTTTTCCTTTCGGAAACATCTCGAACAACTGCTAGTACCATTGGCTCTCCAGCAATTATTGTGCTTCGTAACGAAACTTCGGTGGAGAATGGTTCACCATTGCTTCTCACCGATACCCACTCGAAAAGCTGTTGATTGCCCTTGGCCGCTGCATGAATTTTTTCAAGCGCTTTTTCCTCCATGCTCTGTTCGTAGCTAAAGCTGCTAATGTTTTTTCCAACAACCTCTTGCTTATCGTTATAACCAAATATTCTGAGCATGGCTTTGTTTACGTCAACAACAGAACCATTTGTTGGATTATGAACAAAAAGTGCTTCGCTGGTTGAGTTGAATATCTCTTTATAGTTTCGTTCACTTTCAGAAATTTTGTTATTCGTATCTTTTAATCGCGATACAAGTTCCGTAAAGGTTGAGAAGAAGCTATGAATTACGTATAGCACAATAAGGCTAACCGCTGTAATGTGTATTGAGTTTATTATCCATGGGTATAGTCTAAAAGCGTAAATACTTGGCTCATATTCAGGAGGGAGTGCTAATAAGCCAGAGTAGTGCATATAGCCAATGAAAATGAATAGCAAAACCGACGAGAAGAAAAGTACAAGGGTATGAGCAAGCGAAAAGTATACAATGGAAAGAAGAGGGATTAAAATCAAATAGATTCGTGCGGTTGAGAAAACGCCAAAAAAGTAGGAATCGGAAATTGTAAAAAGAAGAATTAGGGATATTAAGATATATGCTTTTATGGTATTTCGAAGTCGTTTCCGAAGTATGCTTATTGTTAAGAGGAATGAAATAATAAGCGTTTCGAAAAGTAAGGATAGGGTAAAACCCATACCTGAAAATCGCGACACAAGACCAAAGGAGTAAGCTACAAAACCAACTATTGTAGCTACAATTATTGTTGTGTTAATTACCTTCGATTTTACATCTTCAACGCTATGGATACCCTGGGTTGCCAAATTTGCAAATGGTTTAATAAGCGTGTGCCAAAAAGTAAACAAAAGTGTAAACTATCACTAATGTACAAATTATTGTTCAATGCTATTGGATTACAGGGGGATAATTATGATAAAGTTTTGGAAATTTTTGACCAATACCGCTAGCGATAGCTACAAAAAAAGGGAGCGTAATTATACCTCCCTTTATTATAGAATTAAGTGTTTTGCTAGTATGGTGCACCACTTGTTCGGAATGTTCCCATTATAAAAATTTCCTTCGGTGTTACGCTGAGCACAGGAATGGGCGATTTGTTAAGCATTTGCTGTGCGTAGGTACCAAGAACAAAGTCGGCAAGTGTTTCGTTTTGCTCAGTCATTATGCTAATTAGGTCGGCTTTATTGTTTAGAGCAAAGTCGATAATGGTGTTAATCATGTTTTCGCCAACTAAACGGTGCTTTTCATAGCTTATGCTATGCTCTTTTAAGTATTCGCAAACTTGTTGTGAGTATGCTTCAATCTTCGAATCAATATCATCTGATTTTGTTGATGATATGCCAACAACATGAACTGTAGCTCCAAATGCATGGGCAATTTCGGCAGTTAATGGCACCTTTTGCCTTGTTTCAACCGATGTATCAATAGGCAGAATAATTGAATTTATCTCGCGCGGAACCGATCCGTGCCTAATGGTTATAACTGGAGTTTCAGAGGCCGAAATAATTTTAAACGTGTTGCTCCCCATAAAAAACTCTTCGAATCCCGATGCTCCGTGAGTTGATGAAACAATAGCCGAATCCTGAAAAGCCTGAGCTTGGTTTACCACTTCGCGGTAAATTTTACCTTTTTTAATTATGAACTCTAATTTTGATGGATCGTGGAATTTTGTTGAGTATTCTTCAATTAGCTTCTTAAACTCTGCCAACGCTTTCTTCTTTTCCTCTTCAAATCCTACGCGACCAAGTTCACTAGGGTATTTTTGCACATAAACCATTTGTAGCCTGGCTTTAAACTTATTGGCAAAAATTATGGATAATCGAAGTCCATTTATCGATTCCTCTGAGAAATCAACGGGTACAATTATATGTTTCATGGTAAAATGCATTTTAGGTAACTACACAAACGTAACTAAAATTTGCCATATTAACCATTAACAATCAGGTGTTTTTTAGTATAAAATAGTGGTTGTGGCTTGCTA
>CAZGQZ010000075.1:0-5583 GCA_964527985.1 uncultured Rikenellaceae bacterium
AATGCTGAAAAGATTCGTATTTTAGCGCAATAGAGTTTCACAAAGTTAACCATTAAATTTTATTTAGTAATGCTAATTGTTGGTATAGCTGGCGGTACCGGCTCGGGCAAAACAACTGTTGTAAAACGAATTGTTGAATGCTTACCTCAGGGCGAAGTGGTTGTGATACCACAAGACTCGTATTACAAGGATAGTTCACACCTTCCTCTTGAAAAAAGGCAAGAAATTAACTTCGACCACCCATCGTCAATTGAGTTCGAACTGCTAGTTGACCACGTACAACAGCTTAAGAATGGGAAACACATTGAGCAGCCTATATACTCCTACTTAACCTGTACGCGTGCCAACGAAACGGTTAGTATTTCGCCTAAGCACGTTGTGATTATTGAAGGAATACTAATTTTAACAAACCCCGAGCTGAGGGATTTAATGGACATTAAAATTTTTGTTGACGCCGATGCCGACGATAGGCTATCGCGAGTGATTTTGCGAGATATTGTTGAAAGAGGTCGTTCGGTTAACAAAGTGCTTGAGCGCTACGAGAAAACGGTAAAACCCATGCACCTTCAGTTTATTGAACCCACAAAACGATACGCCGATATTATTGTTCCGCAAGGAGGCGAAAACTCAGTAGCCATAAATATTCTCACTTCAATTATCGAAAAAAATCTTTCAGGAACCGAATAAAATTGTGCCCTATGATTAACAGCTACAAAAACGAGGATATCCTTTTTTTAGATATTGAAACCGTACCACAGTTCGAAAGTTACAACCAACTTTCCGATGAATTCAAACAGCTTTGGGACAAAAAGGCAAAGAAGATTAGCTCCGAAGATGACATTGCAGAAGAGGTTTATCAGCGGGCAGGGATTTACGCTGAGTTTGGGAAAATCATCTGCATCTCGGTTGGGCTTATCGTCAGTAAAGACGGCAACCCCTTTTTTAGGGTAAAATCGTTTGCTAGCCAAAATGAGTTTGAGCTACTCACCGATTTTGTTGACATGCTCAACAAGTTTTCGGCAAAGCCGAATGCAACCCTTTGCGCGCACAATGGTAAAGAGTTCGACTTTCCTTACATTGCCCGTCGCTGCTTAATTAATGGCATTAAGCTCCCCAAAATACTCGATATTGCAGGTAAAAAACCTTGGGAGGTAATGTTTCTTGACACCATGGAACTATGGAAATTTGGCGATTACAAGCATTACACATCGCTTAATTTACTAACCCACGTATTCAACATTCCAACCCCCAAAGATGATATTGACGGCAGCCAAGTAGCTGAAGTTTTCTATAAAGAAAAGAATCTTGATAGAATTGTAAGATACTGCGAAAAGGATGTTTTAGCCGTTGCCCAGCTCTTTTTACGATACAAAAACGAGCCAATTATCGACTCAAACAATATTGAGGTTGCGAGCTAATCACTAAGGCTTTCTAAAAAACTAGATAGAGCATCGATGAAGCCTTTGGGATTCTCGGCGTGCAGCCAATGGCCAGCGTTACGAATAACATCAAGCCTATAGTTACTAAAATAGCGTTCAACACCTTGCATACCCTCGCTACTCATATAGCTCGATTTTTCACCTTTTATTAGCTGCGTCTTTACAGCAATTGGCTCATCAACAGATTGGGGTAACGATGGAGCCATAAGTTTTTCCATGCTCTGGCTCAATACCTCAATGTTCAGCATCCAAACAAAGGAGCCATCCTCATTGCGCTTAACGCTTTTTAGGAGGAATTGCCTCACCATGCGGTTGGAAACCGAAACCGAGAGAGCAGCATCGAGATCGTCCCTACTTTTTGCACTTTCAATGTTGAGGCTTAAAAGTCCCGACATAATCCTCTTGTGCATCGAAATCAGCTCAGTTTCCAAATGCGAAAAGCCACTAATTGGAAATGGAATTATATCGGCAATAACCAACCCTTTAAGCAGGTGAGGATTGCTATATGCAAACAATGCTGCGGTTTTCCCTCCCATTGAATGTCCTAAAAGAATTGCATCGGTTAGGTTTAACTTCGTGAATAGCTCGTGTAAATCAGCTACCATATCGGCATACGAGTGGTTAGGGCTGTGTGGGCTCTGACCATGGTTACGCTGGTCGACCAATATTACCCTATACTTTTCTGACAGCAACTTCCCTATACTCATCCAATTATCGGACGAGCCGTAAAGGCCATGTAAAATCACCAGCGGTTTACCCGAACCTAGCTCACGGTGAAAAAGTTCCATTGGGCTATTTAACTATTAGCTTTCGCAGATACATCTGAATGGTATTTTCAAGCCCGTAGTACAAAGCATCGGCTATGAGCGCATGACCAATAGAGACCTCATCAACCCAAGGTATACTTTTTATAAAATAGTTGAGATTATCGAGGTTAAGGTCGTGCCCAGCATTCAAACCAAGGCCAACCTGCTTGGCAGTTTCAGCTGCAGCGATAAAAGGAGCAACAGCCTCACTCGGATTACTTAAAAACCCATCGGCATAAGGTTCGGTGTAAAGTTCAACCCTGTCGGTTCCAGTATCAGAAGCATGTTTTATTAGCTCCGTATCGGGGTTAATAAAAATTGAGGTTCGAATACCAGCATCCTTAAATCGGTTGATAACACCGATTAAAAAATCCTTATTCTTTTTCGTATCCCAACCTGAATTTGATGTAATGGCATCGGGCGGGTCGGGTACAAGGGTAACCTGATGAGGTTCTACCTCTAATACGAGCTTTATGAACGATTCGGAGGGATAACCCTCAATGTTAAACTCGGTATTAATTATTGGGCGAATATCCCTAACATCGGCATAGCGAATATGACGCTCGTCGGGTCGCGGATGCACGGTTATGCCCTGTGCCCCGAAATGCTGACAATCAACTGCTGCCTTTTGCACATTGGGTATATTGCCCCCACGTGCATTACGAAGGGTAGCAATTTTATTAATATTTACGCTTAAGCGAGTCATATATGTTTATTTTTGGAGTTACCTTTGCAAAGGTAGCTTAATTATTAAATTGGATAGGAGCGTATGGTAGCAAAAGAGATGTTATCGGATGTGATTCCGTCGTTACGAACTTCGGATACTGGCATAGCAGCCTTAAACTGGATGGATATTTTTAAGGTAACCCACTTGCCCATAGTTAACGATAAGGAGTTTTTGGGATTGGTGTCGGAAACAGACATTTACGACCTCAATATGCCCGAAGAGCCCCTCGGCAACCATCAGCTATCGCTGGTACGACCATACGTAACCGAAGAACAGCACGTTTTTGAGCTAATTGACCTTGCCGCAAGGCTAAAGCTAAGCCTAATTCCTGTGCTCGATCATAAAAAAAACTACCTTGGAGTTGTAACCATCACCGATTTGCTACACTACTTTGCCGACGTTTCCGCACTTAGCAACCCTGGAGGCATTGTTGTGCTTGAGCTAAACCACAACGACTACTCATTGGCTCAGGTGGCTCAAATTGTTGAAGGAAACGATGCAAAAATACTAAGCTGCTTTATTACCTCACACCCTACCTCAACCCAAATTGAGCTTACGCTCAAGTTAAATGTTACTGATGTTACATCAATTATCCAAACATTTAACAGGTATAACTATACCGTTCTCGGTTCGTATATGAAACACGATGATGAGGAAGATTTACTTGAGGATAGGTATAACCTACTGATGAAATACCTTAACACTTAGCCTACTAAATGAAACTTTGCTCACTTAAAATAATTTATCAGTTATGCATTGCCCTAATAGTACTAGCAGTTTCAACTGATTCCGTTGCTCTTGCCTCAGAAAAGGGATTGGTTGTAATAAATAGCATTACAATTAAAGGGAATAATACCACAAACGAAAAAATTATACTTCGAGAACTCACTTTTAACGAGGGGGACACATTAAGCTATGCCGAATTAGAGGAAAACTTAACTCAAAGCACACACAACCTTAACAACACGCTACTTTTCAATTTTGTCACTGTTATCCATAACCAACAGAGCAATAGCGTAATAGTTGAAGTAGAAGAAAGATGGTATATCTGGCCATTTCCTGTATTCGAATACTCGCACCGAAACCTCAGCGCATTCTTTAACGACGGAGACCTATCGAGAGTTAACTATGGGGCTTACATTGTTATTGACAACTTTAGAGGATTACGAGAACAGATCAAGCTTAGGCTTGTATGGGGATACCGAAAACAAGTTAGGTTACAATACTTTTCACACAATCTCGACAAGAACAAAAAGCATGGAATTTCGGGGCTTGTATCATACTATACAAATTACGAAGTGCCCTACCAAAGCCTTAACAATAAACCAGTATACTACTTTACAAATAATGGCGATGCTCGACGAGTTTTTCACACATCGCTTACCTATAGGTACAGGCCTAAGCACAACTGGCACCAATCATTAACCTTCGGATGGATTAAGGCTACAGTAGCTGACACAGTTACTAAGCTAAACCCAAACTACTTTGGCAAATCTAGCAGCAATTTCACTATTTCTGAGGTTAAGTACGAAACAATGTACGACAAAAGAAACTCGAAAATTTTTCCGCTACAAGGATACTTTGGTCGAGCCGAAATAGCCCGCCAGGGCATTTTTAGCAACGAAACCATTTCGAACTGGAACGTAAAGCTATTAGCCGGATACTACGCAAAAATTAGCGACCGATTTTACGCTGGTACCGACGGCCTTATTCAGCTAAACACTCAAAAAAACCTACCCTACTACCTAAACGAAGCTATTGGCTATGGTAATTACATTAGAGGAATGGAGTATTACACAACCAATGGAAGCAATTACTTTATTAATAAGAACTCATTCAAATTTCAGCTACTTAAAACAAAAATTATTAAATTACCCCTAATCCCCGAAGGGAGATTTAAGAAAACCCATATTTCGTTGTTTTGGAGTATTTTTGCAGATACAGGTTACGTTCATCCCGAATTAAATGCCACACAAAGCGATTTAGAGGGTAAGCTTTTGTATGGTTATGGAACAGGGCTGAACCTATTCGCATATTACGATATAGTATTTAGGGTTGAATACTCCATTAACCTTTTAGGCGAAAAGGGGTTTTTTATCCATTTCGGAACACCATTTTTAAATCAGTAAAAACTAGGCCTAATGGTAATTGCACTATACGGCAAGCGCATTGAGAAGGATCATATCGAAAGCATAAAACTTTTGTTAAACGAGTTTTGCAAAAGAGGAACCGATGTAATTGTTTACGCACCATTTTACCAAACCCTTGTAAACGCACTTGGTAATAAACCAACAGTTAAGGCGCTTTACCGCAAGCCAGGAGAAGTAAAACACTTAGCCAACTTTATGCTAAGCATTGGAGGCGATGGCACCTTTCTCGAATCGGTATCGTACATCGAAGAATCGTGCATACCCGTTGTGGGCATTAACTTTGGCAGGCTAGGTTTTTTGGCTCATATTCAGGCAAACGATATTCCCTCGGCAATTGAGCAGCTTTACAACAACGACTATACCGTTGAAAACCGCACAGCGCTCAAACTATCCATGCACGATAATCCTTTTAGCGAATTCCCTTTTGCTTTAAACGATCTAACAATACAAAAAAAGGGAAC
>CAZGQZ010000075.1:5683-10818 GCA_964527985.1 uncultured Rikenellaceae bacterium
TATCACGTGAAAGCGAAATACTAATCTCACTTGATTCACGTTCAATGAAAATACCAAGCAAAACTAAAATAGCAATTAACAAAGCTCCTTTTTGCGTTGGAGTAGTAAGGCTAAAGGGGAAAAGTTTTTACGAAACCCTTCGTAACAAGCTTATGTGGGGGGCAGATAGCAGAAACAATTTGTAAAGTCCAACTTTTTTGCATTAAATTTGTTTAGTACCTACACATCAAAAAAAGGTGAATTTAGCTAACTATGAGCAGTATCACTAAATTTGTTTTTTAGTTTTATCATTATTATGCATATATTTGTTCTACCAATGGCTAGCCAATGAAAAATGCAATAACAACCATAATAGTATTAGCAACTCTTACCTTTACAGGGTATTCACAACAATGGAAAACGGCTCCCCTTGAACTTTATGGAGGTATTGCAAACCTCCATTACTTTGGTGATATTGGAGGAGCATCATCTGAATCGAATGCTCTGGGTTTGCTTGACATTAAGTTCTCGAAGATTAGGCCAGGTCTTACCCTAGGTGCTCGCTATCAGGTTATGAAACCGCTAAACATCAGGGCTTGGTATACACTAGGGATACTCACACAAGCTGATGTAAATTCGAAAAACGAAACAAGAAACTTCGCTTTCCGAACAATAATAAACGAGTTTGCAATAGGAACCGAATTTTATATTATCCCCGAAAGCGATGAGAACTACTACTACTCAATAATGCAAATTAGGGGTGGCCTCAGGCATTATAGGCAGCCTTTTAGCCTTTATGCTACTGTTGGGGCTGGTGGCCTTTTGTACAACGTTACACCTAAAGAAAATTTAGCTACATCTCCCCGTTTCAACGATAGCAAATCGTTTACAATGATAATTCCGGTTGGTATTGGCTGTAAGTATGCCATAATGCCTAAAATTTCGTTGGGAGCAGAACTACTTCTTCGCCTAACAATGACCGATTACCTTGATGGATACACCTCACCGTTCTCCGAGTTTAACGACATTTACTACTCGCTAAACATAAAGGTTAACTACAAGATTCAAAAAACCAGAAGGCGCAACATAGGCCTACCTCGCAGAAGACTTTTCTAAAAACTGACTTTCTTTTTTAATGAGGAACACTATCTTCACCATTTTACTTGCTTTGCTCACGCTAAGCGTTAACGCTCAGGAACGAAATGAAATTGGATTCCTTTTGGGAACCACATACTACATGGGCGACTACAACACTAGCACACAATTTTTTCAGCCAAGCCCTGCTGGAGGACTTCTTTTTCGCAGTAACCTTTCCGAATACTATTCTATAAGACTATCGGGACTATTCGGATTGGTTAAAGGGAGTCACAATCCGAACAACTATCATTTGCCTGGCGACACGCCCCCATTCAGCACTTCTGTCCTTGAATTTGAAGCCGTGTTTGAATTTGGCTTTCTTCCTTATGATACCGAGTTATCGCAAAAACGAAACTTCTCGCCATATGCATTAGCAGGAATTGGCGCAGCCAATATTTCTGGAGCCTTTATTCCGCATGTTCCTTTCGGTATTGGCCTGAAATATTCTCCAGCTAACCGATGGACCATTGGACTCGAATGGAGGCTCCACAAAACGTTTAACGACAATATTGATGGTTACATAAATGTTTCCGATAGCCCTCGATCGATAATTCACAACAACGATTGGTTTGCATATGGCGGATTCTTAGTATCTTTCCGCCTTGTAAACAATGGGGCCATTTGCCCTGCATACGAATAACTAGCAATAACACATGTCGTTAATTAACACCATAAACAAGGAGAGGTTGCCAAAACACGTTGCCATTATTATGGACGGCAATGGACGATGGGCAAAGCAGAAGGGGAAACCGCGTATTTTTGGGCATCAAAATGGAGCAAATGCCGTAAGAGCAACCATTGAGGCCGCTGCCGAAATTGGGATAGAGTACCTAACGCTTTATGCTTTCAGCGCAGAAAATTGGCGAAGACCCAAAATGGAAGTTGAAGCCTTGATGGCTCTTTTAATAACTACCATTGACAACGAGCTCGACAACCTTGTTAAAAATAACATCAAGCTAAACATTATTGGGAATATTCAACAACTTCCTTCAAGCGTTCAAAAAAAGGTTAATCTAGCACTCAACAAAACCAAAAGTTCAACAGGAATGGTACTAACCATTGCCTTAAGTTACAGCGGCAGATGGGAAATTATTGAAGCGGTAAAAAAGATTTGCGAAAGCAAAAAAAATCCCGAAGAAATCCAATCGCTTACAGAGGCTGAATTTTCTACATACCTTTCAACATACATCTTACCCGACCCTGAACTCCTCATTAGAACAAGCGGAGAATACAGGCTTAGTAATTTTTTGCTTTGGCAACTTGCCTATGCCGAGCTCTTTTTCACCAATACGCTTTGGCCCGATTTTGGCAAAGAAGATTTTTACAAAGCATTAATTGATTTTCAGGGAAGAGAAAGGCGATTTGGTAAAACAAGCGAACAACTTGTATAACCCGAGCTAAACATTGCACTTTTTTAGCAATCGTACCCTTTTTTGTATATTTTAGCTTGCTTCCCACAAAGCACTTGATTAAATTTGCCCAACTTTACAGTGCACCATTTCATAACAATTACACGCACAAAATAATATTGACAAAAATATACCGTTCAATCCAATGCAAATCCACTCTATTCGATTCAAAATGGTTCGTAAATATCTCCTAACTGCATTACTTTCCATAACATTCTCGCTAGCTGTTAATTCACAGTCTTCGCCATTTAGCTACAACAATCCTGAGGAATACACCCTTAAAGGTATCACCGTATCAGGGATAAAATTTCTCGACCCCAATGTTATCACAAGCATCAGCGGTCTATACGTTGGCGACGTTATTAGCATACCAGGCGAAACGGTTACTAATGCCATTAACAAGCTTTGGGATCAAGGCCTATTCTCAGATGTAAAAATTACAGCCTCAAAAATTGAGGGAAATGATATCTACCTCGATATTTTTCTTCAGGAGCTACCCCGAATTAGCGCAATTGAATTTGAGGGCGTAAAAAAGTCTGAAGATAAAGATCTGCGTGAGCTCATTAAACTCCGCATAGGAGGACAAGCAACCGACAATGTTTTAGATAACGCAAAAAGGTTAATTAAGAACCACTACAAATCCAAGGCTTACCTCAACTCTTCAATCGACATACAACAACAAGCTGATACAGCTATGGCTAACGGGGTTAGGCTAAAATTTATAATTGACAAAGGCCCCAAAGTTCGCATTAGCGACATTGTGTTTAAAGGTAACTCCGAGGTTAACGACAGGAAACTTCGCCGTGCTATGAAAAACACCAAGCGCAGGGATCTGAACATTTTCAAAGCTTCAAAGTATATTGAGAAGGATTACGAAGAGGATATGGTAACCCTTATTGACTACTACAATAAGAACGGATACCGTGATGCCAAAGTAGTTAAAGATTCAATTTACGACATTAACGAGAAACGAATAGGAATTACCATAACTGTTGAAGAAGGTCCAAAATACTTTTACCGAAACATTACATGGGTTGGAAACTCCAAGCTACCCGACGAAGCCCTTGACCAAATACTGGGCATAAACAAGGGCGATGTATACGATAGTGAGCTGCTCGACGAAAGGCTGTTCATTGAGGACAACTCAATTGCTACCACTTACATGGATGATGGATACCTCTTCTTTAATCTCGATCCTGTTGAAGTTAGAGTTGAGAATGATTCTATCGATCTGGAAATGAGAATTTTTGAGGGAGAGCAAGCCACAATCAACAAGATTAACATACTTGGCAATACTAAAACACACGAGCATGTTATTCGTCGCGAACTTTTCTCTAAACCAGGCGAACTCTTTAGCAAAACCAAAATAACCCGATCAATTCGTGAACTAGCGAACCTCGGACACTTCGACCCTGAAAAGTTAGATGTTAGGCCAATACCAAATCCAGCCGACGGCACTGTTGACCTCACCTTTATTGTTGAGGAAAAAGCCAACGACCAACTTGAAATATCAGGTGGATGGGGCGCAAACATGTTTGTAGGTACCGTAGGTATTCGTTTCTCAAACTTCTCTATTGGTCGAGTTTTCGACAAAAAAGCTTGGCGACCGGTCCCCTCTGGCGACAGCCAAACCCTTAGTCTTAGAGCGCAAACAAACGGTAGCTACTACAAGGCATTTAGCATGTCGTTTGTTGAACCATGGCTAGGTGGGAAAAAGCCTACGAACCTAACCCTATCGGTTTACCATACAATTCAAAACTACCCTGGTACATACATCTACCAAACTAGCGATCAATCGATGAAGGTTACTGGAGGTGCCATTGGTATTGGTACTAGGCTTAAGTGGCCCGACGACTGGTTTACCTTCTATAATGAGATTAGCTACCAAAACTACAACCTCAAAAATTGGACAGGATACTTTATCTTCGCCGATGGACAATCGAATAACTTTAGCTATAAGGCTGCCTTATCGCGTAACTCAATTAGCCAGCCAATTTTTCCAAGAAATGGTTCAAACTTTAACCTAACGCTACAGATAACTCCACCCTACTCGCTATTAAGCGGCAAAGATTTTTCGAAGGTAACCGAGTCAACCGAAAAATATAAGTGGATTGAGTACCATAAATGGACGGGGAAAGCCCAATGGTATCAGAACTTGGCTGGCGATCTAGTCCTATTTACTGGCGCTCAATTTGGTTATCTTGGCTACTACAACCCCGACATCGGCTACTCTCCTTTTGAAGGATTTGATGTTGGCGGCGATGGCATGTCAGGTTATAACCTTTACGGAAGAGAAACCATTGGACTCCGAGGATATGGCAACGGATCTCTCACACCACTGGTAGGGAATGTTAGGGTATCAAACATTTATACAAAGTATACTGTTGAACTTAGATATCCGATTACCCTTCAGCCACAAGCGGCAATTTATTTGCTCACATTCCTCGAAGCAGGTAATGCTTGGTACGAATTCAGAACGCTAAATCCGTTTAACGTGCATCGTTCTGCAGGAGTTGGCGCAAGGTTATTCCTACCAATGATTGGTATGCTTGGCGTAGATTGGGGATACGGTTTCGACCAAATACCCCATAACCCAACAGCACACAAAGG
>CAZGQZ010000076.1:0-1782 GCA_964527985.1 uncultured Rikenellaceae bacterium
GACCCTCTGAAAAATTCACTGTTTTGCTATCGCCAATTACCGGAAGGATGACCATTGTTAACGTGAAGGAGCTCTCCGATGCCGGAGCATTTGGTGTCGATCCGGGTAAAACTACCCGAACTGAAATGGGTGGTTTTGTAAAGGTTAACTACAAGGATAGCTTTTTTGAGGATAAGTTAGGAGTACGATCCCGTTTAGAGCTCTTTTCGAGCTACTTGGATAAGCCTCAAAATATTGATGTAAACTGGGAGATTGCTTTTGATTTAAAGTTAGGCAATTACATTACAGCTCGCTTTCAAACCATAATGATTTATGATGATGATTCGAAGATTGGGGTTGATACAAATGATGATGGAGAAATTGATAAGCAAGTAGCCAAGTTACAGATTAAGGAACTTTTAGGCATTGGCTTTAGCTATAAGTTTTAATAGCCCTTGTTTAAGGTTAATCGAGCGGAGAGTCTCTAAGATCATCTAGGGTTCTTCGCTCTTTTTTTGTGGGTCGGCCTTGCCCACGTTTTCGGTAGCCTTGAAAAGCCATAAAGCCTGGCTCTAGTTTAACAAGTTCATCTTCAGGGGTAATGTTCTCAAGAAAATCGAGTACAAGCTTAGCGCCAACCCGGCTTTTGGGAATTCCTTTTACAATATATGAGTAAACAACAGGAGACTTTCGCACGGTTATGGTATCGCCAAGCTTAACCTCTTTCGAGGGTTTAACCTCAGCATCATTAACTCTTACTCTGCCCTTTTTACACTCTTCGGTTGCTAGGCTTCGGGTTTTAAAAATGCGAAGCATCCAAAGCCACTTGTCTATTCGGGTGTTCTCTTCGGCGCTAATCATTTAGCCTATTTTTTATTGTAGCGAGTCATGGTTAGTTCAAGCCCAATAGTTCCGAAGCTAAGAACCATTTCCGAGGCTTTTTTGCAGCGTTCTGGCA
This sequence comes from uncultured Rikenellaceae bacterium, assembly GCA_964527985.1. GTDB lineage: Bacteria > Bacteroidota > Bacteroidia > Bacteroidales > Tenuifilaceae > Perlabentimonas. The sequence continues at coordinate 938 of CAZGQZ010000076.1, forward strand.
AAATCTCCTCTTCCTCAGGAGTCCATTCGCCAAGTACGTATTGCACCTGATTCCCTTTAGGGAAATCGCCCCCAATGCCAAAGCGAAGGCGGGCAAAATCCTGTGTGCCCAAAACTTCAATTGTGTTAAAAAGGCCATTGTGTCCGCCATCTCCCCCCTTTTTGCGTAAACGTAGGGTGCCTATGGGTAAGGCAATATCATCAACAATAACTAATAGATTTTCGATAGGGATTTTTTCAGTTTTTAGCCAGTATGCAATGGCCTTGCCGCTTAAGTTCATATAGGTTGAGGGCTTAAGCAGTACAAAAATTCTACCCTTATGCTTAATTTGCGTTATGTCGCCGTAGCGCTTTGGGCTAAAAACAGCATTGGACGCTCCAGCAAGAGCGTCCAATACCTTAAAACCTATATTGTGGCGGGTATTGGAATAATCAGGACCAATATTCCCGAGCCCGGCAATTAAATACTTCAAAGCAGATTTGCTTTTAGTTTAGTATCTACCTATTCTTCTTCAGCTGCAGCTGGAGCGGCACCAGTTGTTGCAGCAGCAGCGGCTCCTCTTGCAGCACGTGTTAACTTAACGGTTGCAATTACAGTTGATTTTGGTTCAATAATTTCAAACTTGTCAAAGTTTAAATCGCTAACCATACGGCTTTTACCAAGGCCTAGGTCGGCAATGTCAATTTTTAGCGTTTCAGGTAGGTCTTTTGCTAGTCCGCTAACCCTAAGCTTTCTTTTTGTAAGTGATAGTTTACCACCCTGTTTGGTACCTTCGGCCGAGCCAACTAGTTTAACAGGAAGCGCAATGGTTAACTTTTTCTCGTCGAAAACTTGAAGGAAATCGA
>CAZGQZ010000076.1:1882-5971 GCA_964527985.1 uncultured Rikenellaceae bacterium
TTGTTAATGTTTGTAATAGACGTTACTCAGGGCTGCCCCTCGTTTTGCCAGCCCCCCATCACGCCATGTTGTTAATGCTGAGGGGAATTTTGGGGTGCAAATATAGCTACACTTTTCCCATTTGCCAAAATAAAAATTTGCTAAGGCTCTATATGATAAACTTTTCGCTTATCGATTCGAAATTGTAAACTTTATTAATAACATCGGCAAAAAGTTCGGCTACGGTAAGCACCTTTATCTTGCTTGTGTCCTTATCTTTTCGCAGTGGAATAGTGTCCGAAACAACCAGTTCGGTAATAGCCGATGACGCTATGCGCTCGTATGCCGGACCCGACAATACAGGATGTGTTGCAATGGCTCTAACGCTTTTTGCACCTTTATCCATCATCATGTTTGCAGCAGCGGTAAGGGTACCCGCTGTGTCAATCATGTCGTCGAGAATTATAACATTTTTGCCTTCAACGTCACCTATGGCGGTTAGCTGTCCAACCTGATTGGCTTTTTCGCGGGTTTTATGGCAAATTACCAGCGATGCGTCGAGGAAGCGCGAATAGGCATTGGCTCGTTTTGCTCCGCCCATGTCGGGCGCTGCTATGGCGATGTTATCGAGATTTAGGCTTTTTATATATGGGACAAAAATTGACGATGCGTAAATGTGATCGACAGGCACGTCGAAAAAGCCCTGGATTTGATCGGCATGTAAATCCATTGTCATAACACGATCAACACCAGAAGCGCTTAGCAGGTTGGCAACCATTTTTGCGCCAATTGAAACGCGTGGCTTATCCTTACGATCTTGCCTTGCCCACCCAAAGTATGGGATAACAGCAACCACTTTATAGGCTGATGCTCTGTGTGCAGCATCTATCATCAGCAGTAGTTCAAAAAGGTTGTCGGTTGGGGGGAAAGTTGACTGTACAATGAACACGGTTGATCCCCGAACCGATTCGTCGAATGAGGGTTGAAATTCGCCATCGCTAAATTCGGTTACCGATGATTTACCTAAGGTTGTTCCGTAATGGCGAACAATTTCTTTTGCTAGGTAGCTTGAGTTCCGGCCTGTAAAGAACTTGATGCAATGTTGTTTCTGCATGGTAAGAGGAGTTTTGCCCGCAAATTTAAACCAATTTCACGAATGACTAAAATATTTATGTGCGTTTAATAGCATGTTTTGCTAGCAATAAGTGCACTTTTTTTTCGTGGCAAATGTATTGGACTATTTAAGGGTACTGTTTATCTCATCAATGTAGCTGAGTATGTCGTCGCGCCCAATGCGAGTAACCGATGAGCAGATAAAAATGGGAGGGAGTTCTTCCCAAAACTGGTACAAATGCTTTTTGTAACGGGCAATTGAGCTGCTGAGTGAAGATGACCCAAGTTTGTCGGATTTTGTGAAGACCAATGCAAATGGAACCTGATTTGCGCCAAGCCAGTTGATAAAGGTTTCGTCAATTTTTTGGGGTTCAAGCCTCGAATCGATTAACAGGAAAAGGCACTGGAGGTTTTCTCTTGATAGGATGTACTTCGTTATCATCTCGGAAAAAACTTGGCGTTTCGATTTTGCAACTTTCGCATAGCCATAGCCAGGCAAATCAACTATATACCAGCTATCGTTTATGATGAAGTGGTTAATTAGCTGTGTTTTTCCCGGCCTGCCCGATACCTTGGCAAGGGTTTTTAACCCAGTAATCATGTTAATTAGAGACGATTTACCTACGTTTGATCGGCCAATAAATGCGTATTCAGGCAGATTATCAGTAGGGCAATCGCTAACCTTCGGGCTGCTTTTTACAAAACTTGCTGAACGAATTACCATGATGATACATTTTGTGCAAACAAAAATATGTTGTTTGGTGCACAAAGGTATGGTATTTTGCCAAGTAAAAGGAGGTTGTGCTAAATCAATTTTTTTGGGCAAATAATTCAACCTGCCTGAATACTCGCAACAGGTTTTGTCCCCAAATTTTTTCAATATCCTCTTCGCTATATCCTCTGCGGAGCAGTTCGGCTGTTATGTTGTGCATTTGGCTTACGTTGTAGCAATCGGCCAATCCACCGCCACCATCAAAATCGCTTCCAATTCCAACATGATTAATCCCAATTAGCTTTACAACATGGTCAATATGGTCAACTAAATCGGATACTGTAGCTAGCTTGGGAGGAAAATTTTCATCAATAGCGTACCACTCGTCGATTGCTTTCCTGCGGGTTTCGTCATTTAAATCGCGGAAGCTACCATACTTTTGGCGCAATGCCAGCTTGGCGCTATCGCGGGCTGGGTATGGTTCGTCGGGTTTTACGTAGCTGCTAAGCAGGCACATTTGTATAACTCCACCGTTGTGCTTAAGCGCTATGAGCATTTCGTCGGTTAGGTTTCTGGGGTTATCGCAAATTGCTCTGGCGTTGCTGTGTGATGCAATTATGGGCGTTTCAGAAACTTCGAGGGTTTGAAAAAATGCGCTATCGGATATGTGGCTAACGTCTACCATCATCCCCAGCTCGTTAAGCCTTTTAATAACCTGTTTTCCAAAGCTGCTTAATCCGTTATGCTCTGGGCCGTTTCTGTCGGTAGATGAGTCGCAAATATCGTTATTTTGCGTGTGACAAAGGGTTAAATATCTTGCTCCAAGGTTATAGTATTCGTCAAGTCTGTTTAAATCGGTACCAATTGGGTAGCCATTTTCTACTCCTATAAAAATTGCTCTTTTTTGTAGGTCTTTCAACCTCTTTGCATCGTGAGATGTTAGCGCAATTTCAGCCTTATGCGGATAACGACCAATGGCAGCATGAACCGAGTCGAAAATTTGGAGAGCAGTTTGGTGAACTTCATTGTACTTCTCTTCATTTCGATCGCCCTGCCCAATAAACACGGCAAAGAAGGCTGCATCGAGTCCACCTTTTTGCATGTAGTCGAGGGTAACTTTTGCTCTGCGGTTTGTTTCAACTTTATCAATGTTAAACTCATCTTGCATGAGCATAAGTGGAGTATCGGTGTGCGAATCGATGGTTATTATTTTTGCGTGTAGCTCAATAGCTTTGTCAACAAACAACTGGTTGTTGCTTTTGTTGCTATTACAGCCAAGCATTAGCAACGATGCCGTAAATAGAAGTAGGAGCTTTTTCATGGTTTTTTGTTTGGGGTTTGTTCAGTCTATTCGAGTTCACCAGGTAGAAAAAGGTTTAACGTAAAAACAAAAAACCCCAGACAGGCTAGTCTAGGGTTTAGTGAAATGTTTGTGCTTGTTAATAAGTCGATAGCTTAATAGTTATGCCCATTTCATCGTGAATAAAGTTATCCTTGAGGTTGTCGAATATTGATTTTGAGCCGTAGTTTATGTTCCAATTCGTTCTGTTAAGCAGGAATTGAGGAGTTTCGGCTTTTACTCCATCATCGTTTATTTCAACGTAAGCAGGGAAGCTAATCATTTTTGTAGTGCCTTTAATGGTTAGGTTCCCTTCAATTTCGTGAGTTGGTTTAATCTCGTATTCGTTTTCAGCACTTGGGCTAAAAGGTTTTACGGTGGAAAACTCGAACGAGGCGGTTGGGAATGAATCAACCGAAAAGAAATCGGGTGAGTTAAGGTGGTTAACCAAGTTTTGGTTCATCTCCTTATCTTCAATGTCAAGCACTACAATCGTGCTCATGTCGATTGTAAATTTTCCGCCTAGCAGTTCGCCGTTGTTAATGTAAACAGATCCCTCTTTAATGCTTATGGTTCCGTAGTGCGTGCCAGTGGGTTTTGTACCAAGCCACTCAATGGTGCTATTTTCAAGGTTAACATCCTGTTTGAAGTCGTTGCTAAAAACTTCAACTTTGGTTGCTTCACCCGTTTTGGCCTTTTCACCCTGTGGGTTTTGCATGCAGCTTGCCATTATTGCTGTTAATCCAACAAATGATGCTATTAAAACTTTTGTTCTCATTTTGTTACAGTTTTGGTTTAATATTAAAAAACGCTATTACTTTTTAATAGTAACAGCGTTTTGTGTAAAATGTTTAGCTAAATATTAAACAGCCTATTTGGTTTCGTTTTCAAATGCGTAATCGGAGAGGTTAAACCTATCGAGAAGCGATTTGTCGTTAATTTCTTT
>CAZGQZ010000076.1:6071-10651 GCA_964527985.1 uncultured Rikenellaceae bacterium
TCGTCCTTGCTAATGGGAACTCTAAATGTGTTTCGAGGGGTAATAAACCGAGCAAACTCATTATCGTAGTAGTTCGTTTTCAAGAAATTAATTATAACCCCTTTTGAGAAGTTTGAGAACCGGCTTGATATGCTAACTGGTCCGATAAGGTAACGGTATTCGGGGTTTTTAATCAGAAAATATAAGATGCCTTTCCACAGCAAGAAAAGGGGTAGGGGTTTACGTTGGTAATCCTTGGTAATAAACGATCGGCCTAGCTCGATACTTTGCTTAAGTATTGGGTTAAAGCCATTGGCAATTCGGAAAAGGCTTTGTATGTAAAAACCTTTTTTACCGTAGCGTTCGAGTATTTCGTTTCCTTTGCCAACTCTGTACGCGCCAACAATGGCTTTCATTTCCTCATCCCAAATAAAAAGCTGGTTGTAGTAGAGGTCAAATTCGTCAACGTCAATTTTACGGTTAGTCCCTTCGCCAACCTCACGGAAGGTTATTTCACGTAGGCGGCCAATCTCAGTCATAACATTCGGTATTTCAACCGATGGAGCGCAGATAACGCAAAAGTTTTTGCTTTTAAACAGAAGGTGGTCGTTAATTGCCGCTTCAACTTCGCTTTCAATAAGTTTTGGGTCAATTGGGTCGATTATTGGGTTAGGTTTTGCCTCTGGTTTAAGCCTGTAGTTAAAAAATTTACGAACCTCAATTGATGAACCCATAGCGTATGTTTTAAGCCGCAGGAAACGGCCAAATCGTGAAATATCGGTAAACTCGTTTTGCTCTTTAGCACAAATGGGAAGACCCATACGGAGTTTAACAACTTTATGCTTTTTGTTTAGTAGCTCAGAGGGGAGTTTGGCCGTTCGAAGCATTGGGTGAATTAATCCAAGTATATGAAAAAGCCTGCTGTTGGTACCCTTAAAGTAAACGGGTATTATCGGAACCTCTACCTTTTTAATAAACTTTATTATTGAGTCGTTCCATTGTTTATCGGCAACACCTGGCGATTCGGTATTATAGTATGTAGATACTTCGCCTGCCGGAAAAATGCCCAATGGTTTTCCCTCTTTTATATGAGCCAGTGCGCTTTTTATGCCAGCAACGCTGCTCGATATTTGGTTTTCGCCTTCGAACGGATCAACCGGAATGATGTAATCTTTAATGGGGTCAATTCTGCGAAGCAGAAAGTTGGCCATCACTTTAAAGTCGGGTCTAATCTCCGAAATAATTTTTAGTAGGATAATGCCGTCAATCCCCCCATATGGATGGTTTGAGACAATGACAAATGGTCCTTCTTTGGGGATTCTTTTAAGCTCTTCTTCGCTAATTTCATACTTTATCTCAAGCCTATCGAGAAGCGCAGTTAAAAAATCGTGGCCTTTAAGGTTGTCTATTCTCTCGTACTCCTTGTTAATTTTATTAATCTTGAGGAGGTACATTAGCATCTTGGCAATGCTCTCGCCTCCAACTGTGTTAAGTCCTGCTGCTTTTTTAAAATCCTTTGGGTCAACTAATTTCATGGCAAAAAAATCAACAATTTTTAGGGGTAAAACGATTTGCAATATACAAAAAAACAAGCATTAGCATAGGGTGTTTCAACTTGCGTTGATATGAGCTTAAATTTTTTATTTCGCTTTTTTATTCTTAACAAGAATTATTAAAATTGTAACTTTAACATCCGACTAAAGGTGTAAATTTGTAGCAGAAAATTCAACTTAATAAACTTACATATTATGAGAAAAATATTGTTTTCGGTTGTGCTTGTGGCAATGAGCATAACCACTTTTGCCGATAGGTATGTTGCCCGTCCTGAGGATATTCAAACTTTTCTGAAAACAACAACATACGTTGTGCTCGAAGATAATCCAATGGCCGAGTATAACTTTAAGATTAAGAAAGCCGTTGAAAACTCGTGGGATATTACTCCCTACGAGTTTATTACTGCAACCGAGTTTGAAGAGATGAGAAGTGATATCTCCAAATCATTCTTGGTTAAGCTTCAGGTTAAGTTTAGCGGCGATAGGCTTGAGGCTACCTATAACTTCTTAAGCGTGGTTTTAGGTGCAGGCGTGCAAAACCATACCGATATGCCCGACATCTGTTCGGTTCCTCTAAGTTACTCTAGTGTTCATGAAGATAGCTACACCTATAAACTCGAGAGCTTAATCCGTTTTGCACAAAACCATATCCGTTTGCTCGAGAAGGATCCAAGCCTTATTTCTTCAAATATTTTCAATCATTACAATAAGAATAGGAAGGAAACCCGAGAGAAAGAGCTTTGGCTCCTTGAAAAGGATGTTGATAAGAGCGTAAGAGGGTTGGCCGCAATACGTAAGGTATACCCACACACAGTTCGCTTGGTAACCCCCGATGATATTGAACAGGCAATTGAAGAGAAGAACGAAAATGTGGTTTATCTGCACAAAGTTGGTCCCGAAGGAACTCGCTTGCAGGCTCGTTGCTACAAAATACTTATTGGTGCTGGCGACGACCAATTTTACTACTTTGATTACCATATGATTAATAAAAAGCGTGGAGATGGGTTTTTAGCAAAAGATTTCAAGAAGATTAAATAGCTTGGAGTTTCTCCTTTTAATCATCGTTAATGGCTTACCTTTGTAAGGAGTTAACGATGATTTTTTTTAACAAAATTACCTGATAGCAATGGCCGACGAAAAAATAATTTTCTCAATGGTGGGGGTGAGCAAAACCTTCCCTCCACACAAAAAAGTGTTAAATAATATTTACCTGTCGTTTTTCTATGGAGCAAAAATTGGCATCATCGGGTTAAACGGTTCGGGTAAATCAACCTTGCTCAAAATTATTGCTGGGCTCGATAAGGCCTTTCAGGGCGAAGTGGTTTTTTCGCCCGGATACTCCGTTGGATATTTGGAGCAGGAACCTCAGCTTGACGATGCCAAAACCGTTAGGGAGATTGTTGAAGAAGGTGTTATGGATGTTGTTCAGCTTATGCGCCAGTACGATGAGGTTAACGCCAAGTTTGCAGAGCCTATGAACGACGATGAGATGATGAAGCTTGTTGAGCTGCAGGGCGAGCTGACTGAGAAAATTGACCATGCCGATGGTTGGAACCTCGATTCCAAACTAGAACGTGCCATGGACGCCTTGCGCTGCCCCGAACCCGATGCCCCCATTAGAGTATTATCGGGTGGCGAGCGTAGGCGAGTTGCTCTTTGCCGATTATTGTTGCAGGAACCCGATGTGCTTCTTCTCGATGAACCAACCAACCATCTCGATGCCGAGAGCGTGCAATGGCTCGAAATGCACCTTCAACAGTACAAGGGAACCGTAATTGCCATTACTCACGATCGTTACTTCCTCGATAATGTAGCAGGTTGGATTCTCGAACTCGATAGGGGTGAGGGAATTCCCTGGAAGGGAAATTACTCTTCGTGGTTGGAGCAAAAATCAACACGGTTGGCGCAGGAGGAGAAACAGGAGAGCAAGCGCAAGAAAACACTTGAGCGCGAGTTGGAATGGGTTCGCATGTCGCCAAAAGCCCGACAAGCAAAAAGCAAAGCACGTTTATCAGCCTATGACAAGCTGCTTAACGAGGATGCTAAGCAGAAGGAGGAGCGGCTAGAAATTTTTATACCCAACGGTCCTCGCCTTGGCGACTCGGTAATTGAGGCAAAGGATGTGGCCAAGGGGTATGGCGATAAGCTGCTATACGATAACCTCAACTTTAAGCTACCGCCTAACGGCATTGTTGGTATTATTGGTCCAAACGGTGCCGGAAAAACTACTCTCTTCCGCCTAATAATGGGGCTTGAAACTCCCGATAAGGGAACCTTTGAGGTTGGCAAAACGGTTAAGCTAGCTTATGTCGATCAGCAGCACTCGGCTATCGATCCAGAGAGGACAGTTTTTGAGGTTATATCGGGTGGACTCGATTACGTGATGTTAGGAGGGCGACAGGTGAACGCAAGAGCTTACGTGGCTCGCTTCAATTTTACTGGCGCCGATCAGGAGAAAAAGTGTGGAGTGCTCTCAGGCGGAGAGCGAAACAGGCTTCATTTAGCCCTAGCCCTTAAAGAGGAAGGTAATGTTATACTGCTCGACGAGCCAACCAACGATATTGACGTGAATACCCTACGTGCGCTCGAGGAAGGCTTGGAAAACTTTGCAGGTTGTGCTGTGGTAATTAGCCACGACCGCTGGTTTCTCGATCGTATTGCAACGCACATACTTGCCTTTGAAGGCGATTCGCAGGTGTACTTTTTTGAGGGTTCGTTTACCGAGTACGAGGAGAATCGTCGTAAACGTTTAGGCGACGAAGAGCCAAAGCGAATAAAGTACCGTAAACTTGTTGAGTAAGTTGATGTAGTTACAGAAAATTAGATTACAATGGAAAGAATTGCATACATAAATAGCGAGGAGCGGACAATGGCCATGCTATGCCACCTGAGCGCATTGGCCTTGTTTATAGTCCCTTTTGGCAGTATAATAGGGCCTCTAATAGTATGGCTTATTAAAAAGGATCAGTATGTTGAGGTTGACAGGCAAGGGAAGGAAGCGCTCAACTTCCATATTTCAATGCTAATTTATATGGTAATTGGAGGTCT
>CAZGQZ010000077.1:0-10512 GCA_964527985.1 uncultured Rikenellaceae bacterium
TAAAAGCTACTCCTATCGGTCATATGCAAAAATTTTGTAGTATGGCCGTAAAGTTAGCAATAAAATGTTGTATGTTATGTTAACGATTATTAAGATTGAACAAATACTTTGTATATGAAAGGTTTCTGCACGTGCGTTCTACCATTATTTTTTGTGCTAAAGGAAAAAAATTTTGTAGTTCGACTGCTAATTGTTTTACTTTGTGCCAATTTTATACCATAATAATATCAACAACCTAATGATAAAAAACCTTGTTATAGTTGAGTCGCCCGCTAAGGCCAAAACTATCGAAAAATTTTTGGGAAAGGACTTCACCGTAAAGTCAAGCTTCGGTCATATTCGCGATTTGTCCAAAAAACAGCTAGGCATTAACATCGAAAAAAACTACCAACCCGAGTACATTGTAAGTTCCGATAAAAAAAAGGTTGTTGATGAGCTCAAAAAGCTCGCAAAAGAATCGTCAACTGTTTGGCTCGCTTCCGATGAAGACCGCGAAGGAGAAGCAATAGCTTGGCACCTTAGCGAAGTGCTTAAGCTGAATACCGATAAAACCAAACGAATAGTTTTTCACGAAATCACCAAAGATGCCATTGATAAAGCGGTAAAAAACCCAAGAGGAATTAACGTTGACTTGGTAAATGCACAACAGGCTCGAAGGGTACTCGACAGGATTGTTGGGTTTGAGGTTTCGCCAATTCTTTGGAAAAAGGTTAAACCATCTTTATCGGCAGGCAGGGTGCAGTCGGTTGCTGTTAGGCTTATTGTTGAGCGCGAGCGCGAAATAATTGCCTTTAAATCCGATTCGTTTTTTAAGGTTTCTGGTACTTTTGAGGGCAATACAAAGCTCAAAGCCGAGCTAAACACCAAGCTCGAATCGGCAGAAAAAGCAACCTCGTTTTTAACCGATTGCAAAGGGGCAACTTTCAGCATATCCGATGTTTCAAAGAAACCATCAAAGAAAAGCCCTGCTCCACCGTTTATAACCTCAACGCTTCAGCAGGAGGCAAGCCGAAAGCTAGGGTATTCCGTTTCGCAAACCATGACAATAGCCCAAAGGCTATATGAAGCTGGGCATATTACCTATATGCGTACCGATTCGGTTAACCTATCGGCAACCGCCATTAACTCGGCCAAAAAAGTTATTATTGATGAATTTGGCGAAAAGTACCATCAGGTAAGGGCTTACAAAACAAAGGCAAAAGGAGCCCAAGAAGCCCACGAAGCCATAAGGCCAACATACCTCGAAAAGCAAAATATTTCGGGGAACAACTCAGAGCAAAGGCTCTACGATTTGATTTGGAAAAGAACCATTGCATCACAAATGAGCGATGCAAAACTCGAAAAAACCACGGCAACCATTGATATTTCAACATCAAAGCATAAGTTCGTAGCCTCGGGCGAAGTATTACTATTTGACGGGTTTTTAAGGGTTTACTTCGAATCGACAGATGACGACAGCGAAGAGACAACAAAAGTTTTACTTCCCCCTCTAAAGGTTGGAGAAAAACTAGCTCCAATTGATATTACTGCCACCGAGCGTTTTACACAACGCCCACCAAGGTATACCGAAGCAAGCTTGGTGAAAAAACTCGAAGAATTGGGCATTGGCAGACCATCAACGTATGCTCCTACCATATCCACAATCCTCTCCAGAGGGTATGTGCTTAAAGAGGATAGGGAGGGTAACGAAAGAAAGTACAAGGTTATAACACTAAAAAAAGGCGAGCTAACCGAGATTAACCAAACTGAGACTCATGGCACCGAAAAATCCAAGCTATTCCCCAGCGATATTGGTATGGTTGTAAATGATTTTTTGGTTGAGCACTTCCCGAAGATTGTGAACTTCAACTTTACCGCTACCGTTGAAAAAGATTTCGATGAAATAGCCATGGGAAAATTGGAATGGACGGAGATGATTGATAAATTCTATAAGCCATTTCACAAAAATGTGGAGAGAACGCTTAAAGAGTCGGACTACACTAAAGGAGAGCGAATACTGGGTGCCGATCCTAAAACAGGGAAACAGGTTAGCGTGCGCATCGGCCGTTTTGGCCCTCTTGCTCAAATTGGCGAGAGCAACGAGAAAGAAGGCGAAAAGCCCCAGTTTGCAAGCTTGCTAAAAGGACAGCTAATTGAGTCGATAACTCTCGAAGAGGCGCTAAACCTATTTAAGCTACCACGAACCCTAGGTGAATACGAAGGTAAAGATGTGGTAATTGGTGTTGGCCGTTTTGGACCATACGTAAGGCATAACTCAAAATTTGTTTCGCTTAAAAAAACCGACGATCCGCTAAGCATCGAACTCAACAGGGCTATTGAGCTTATTGAGGAGAACAGGCAAAAAGAAAAGGACAAATACATAAAGAGCTTCGACAACGATCCTGAAATGCAAGTACTCAACGGCAGATGGGGTCCTTACATTAAATACAAAACAAATAACTACAAAATACCAAAGGGAACAGTAGCGCAAGATTTGAGCTACGAAGAGTGCCTAAAAATTGTTGAGAACCAACCAGCATCAAAAGGTAAAAAGGGCAAAGCTACCACAAAACGTAAAGCAAAAAAATGAACCTTGCCCACTACTTCGACGAGTCCGAAGCGTTACCCATCCCATACGGTTTAGGTAAAGACGCCTCATTATACGGAAAACTTTCAAGAGCAAAAAACCCCGATAGCTTCACATTCGACTACAATTCGCTTGTCATTTTTGGGGTATGCGAGAGCAGAAATTCGAACAACCCGAGTGCAGCAAAGTCTCCCGATTGCATCCGCAATTACCTGTATGCCTTGTCAGGGGCATCAATCAAAAAAAGTGTAATCGACCTAGGCAACCTCAAACAAACTGCAAACCCAGCCGACGCATACATGGCTACTCGAGATATTGTGGCCTATTTAACAAGCAAAGGTGCTACCGTAATTGTTCTGGGGGGTACCCAAGAAATAACTTGGCCAGTGTATCAAGGTGTTGCTGAGAATGATAAACGGGTGAACATTAGCATTATTGACCATAATATCGATTTTGGAGACAATGATGGAGACTTCTCCTCAACATGCTTTGCAAATAAGTTTTTAGCTGAAAATTCCGATGCCCTTTTTAACCTAAATTTTATTGGTTACCAAGGATACTTCGTTAATAACTTGCACATAAAACAGCTTCAACAAAAACACCACGATCACTATCGCCTTGGTTACGTTCGCAGTTCAATGGCCGAAATTGAACCCACACTTCGCGATACTGACATTCTAAGCTTCGACATGGGATGTGTTAAGCAAAGCGATTCGCCGGGGAAAGTTTACTCGTCACCTAATGGGTTTTACTCCGAAGAGGTTTGTCAGCTAGCACGATTTGCTGGACTTAGCAACAGGATTAAGGTATTTGGCCTTTTCGAGCTGTCAACCAGTAACGATATTAATGGGCAAAGCTGCCATTTGGCCGCACAAATTATTTGGCATTTTATTGATGCGCACAACCAGCAAAAGCCGAATCCTTTGCTCGACAAAGAAAATGAAGGAGTTAAAAAGTTCTACGTAAAAAGCCCCATTCCCAATATCGACCTAATTTTTCTGCATAATACAGTAAGCGATACATGGTGGATAGAAATTCCGAAATCAAAAAAATATCCCGCCTACATATTAGCCTGCTCATACAACGATTACAAAAGGGCAAGTAATGGCGATATACCTGATAGATGGTTACATGCAGTAAAAAAGTTGACCTAAATCATTTCCACCATTTATGGGGCTTAAAAGGCAATTTGGTCATTCAATATCCGTTATTTGTATAAAAAATAACACACAACAGAAACCTTTGACCTAAATTGAAGTATAAGCCAATGTTGTTTTGTTGGGGTTTATCAACAGATAATTGTTGATAAAATTTGTTGGAGAAAAAATTTTTTACTTACTTTACCTTTCCGTTAAGCTATGTACAAACGGGTTTAAGGCGCAACTTGATGAAAAAAATTTTTTTTACATTATCGCTTTTCACATCCATGACACTTTGTGCTCAACAAGATCCCTTGTTTAGCCACAACATGTTCAATCAAATGGCCATAAACCCTGCCTATGCTGGCAGCAATGACATGATTTGTGCTACAGCTATTAACCGGTTACAATGGACTGGTTTCGGCGAAGGTTCACCTAACGTAACCGTAGTAAATGTTAATGCTGCCATCAAGCCATTCGGGCTTTCAAGCGGCATAGGACTTAACATCCTAAACGATCAGTTTGGCTTTAACAAAGACCTAGGCGTAAGCCTCTCGTACGCTGTACGTTTTAAGGTAAGCGGTGGAGGAACATTAGCCATTGGCTTAAATGGAGGGTTTATAAACAATACGCTTGATCCTACATGGAACTTCCCCGATGGTTCAAGCGACAATGCCGTTCCCCAAGGAAAAGAAAATGCTATTAATTTCGATATGGGAGCCGGGGTTTTTTACAGCAATAACGAAATGTATTTCGGTGTTTCTGCAACCCATTTAAACGAAACTCCGTACTATAACCAATACGAAACACATTATAAACGTCATTACTACTTAACTGGTGGATACTATCTCGAAATGCCAAACCCTTCGTGGGAGTTTAACCCATCAGTTATCATTAGTAGCAACCTTGTAACAAACCAGTTAACTGTAACTTCAAATGTTATATACAATAAAAGGTTTTGGGGTGGCGTTTCATACCGTGTGGGAGAAGCAATAATTGGTATGGTAGGTTTTGAACTTTTCTCTGGAATGAGAATTGGCTATGCATACGATTTTTCAACAACAGATATAAGTAAATACAATTATGGTTCACATGAATTTATGCTAGGATACTGTTTTACGCTAAAAAAGGAGAGACCTCCTCAGCAGTATAAAAGCATACGTTTTTTGTAGCCTAACATAAAAGCATTTAGAATATTTTTACGTTATTTGCAATTAATAATCGGAGTGTTATGAGAAAACTTCTTGTTTTTGCTGTTCTCGCTGCTATAATAAGTAGCTGTGCTCCCACTGATCGTGGAGAACTTGTGGGTGTTCCTGGCCGAAAAGGTTATCAGGATCCAACCCCATACAATATGGTTTTTGTCCCCATGGGATCATTCAACATGGGTAGTAACGACCAGGATATAGCCCATTCGATAAACGCACCCACAAAAACTGTTTCTGTTGATGCGTTTTGGATGGATCAAACCGAAATCACCAACAATCAGTATCGGCAATTCGTCTTTTATGTTAGAGACTCAATTGCACGTAGATTGCTTAGCCAGCAAATTGATGATTATGCCATCGAAGAAGATGAGTTTGGCAATATCATTGACCCTCCCGTACTCAACTGGGAAATTCCTATCGATCATCAAGACGAAGAACAGCAAGAGATTTTAAGAGAAATGTACTACACAAAGGAAGAAAGTTTTTACTTCCGCAAGGAGATTGACACCCGTAAGCTAAACTATGAGTTTTTCTGGATTGATCTACAGCAAGCTGCAAAAAAGAAGAACCGCTGGAACTTCGAAACAGGTTCGTACGAAGAGAATGCAGAGGTTATTAACCAAATGGGAGTTCCTGTTAGGGTTACCAATCGCTCTTCATTCATCATTCGTGATAAAGTAAACGTATACCCCGATACCCTTTCGTGGATAAGCGATTTTAGCTACTCGTATAACGAACCATACGCTACGCACTATTTTTGGCATCCATCATACGATAACTACCCTGTTGTTGGTGTTTCGTGGCGCCAAGCGTATGCATTTACTATCTGGAGAACTCAATACCTAAACAAATACCTTGCTAGCAGCGGCTACTCATTTGTTGCCGATTATCGTTTACCAAGCGAAGCCGAATGGGAATATGCTTCTCGAGGTGGACTTGATCACGGTATGTTCCCCTGGGGAGGCCCTTACACCAGAAACTCTGAGGGTTGCTTCCTTGCAAACTTTAAACCACTAAGGGGTAATTATGTTGACGATGGTGGCTTTATTACCCTACCCGTTGGTAGCTACGAGCCAAATGATTATGGCCTTTATGACATGTCTGGAAACGTATCGGAATGGACTGCCAACGCATTTGATGAAAGCGCATACATGTTTATGCACGACATGAACCCCGATTACAAATACAATGCAAAGCCAAATGATCCACCAGCGCTTAAGCGTAAAGTTGTTAGAGGTGGTAGCTGGAAGGATATTGGATATTTCCTTCAGGTAGGAACCCGAACCTTTGAATATCAGGATAGTGCAACAACACACATTGGATTTAGGTGTGTAAGAACTTATACGGGAGCAAAATAACCCTAGAAATAAAATAACCTAAAGTTTAATCTTAACTCAATCATCGCAATGGGATTCAATATATCCGAAATCGTACAAGGGGAAAAGTGGAGAATCTTCATGAAGTACCTTTATGCTTGGGGAGCATCTCTGGTTCTTTTAGGAGCCCTCTTCAAACTGCAGTATTGGAAAGGAGCAGGTACTATGTTAACAATAGGAATGATGACCGAGGTAATCATCTTCTTCTTCTCGGCGTTTGAACCCATTCACGATGAAGTGGACTGGACCCTTGTTTATCCTGAACTTGCTGGAATGACTGACGAGGAAGAGCTTCGAAAGTACAGAAGAGGTTCAGGCCTTGAAGGAATAAACTCAGAGGATTTGAAAGAAATTATTACCAGCGTTATGGCAGCTACAGGTGCTGGTCAGATTCCTCAAGCATCGGGCGAGGGCACAGCTCAGCCAGCCTACGTAGCATCTGGAGGTGGCGGAATGGTTTTCACCGAGAAGTTTAACCAAATGCTTGAGAAAGCTGAAATTGGCCCTGAACTTTTTGATAAAATCAGCAAGGGATTATACAAGCTAAGTGATACTACCTCTAAGCTATCCGATATTAGCGATGCAGCATCTGCTTCCACTGCTTTTGCTCAGAACATGAAAAAAGCCAGTGACTCAGTAAGCAGTTTTTCTGATGGCTATCAGAACAGCGGACAGGTACTAAACGAATCAATGAATATCCTATCGGAAAGTTTCCAAAAAACCGCCGGTACAGTCTCCGAAAGCGGTCAAAACTTTATGGGTGGCGTTGAGCGTTCGGTTGGCAATCTCGAAGAACAGCTTACCCAAGCTGGCGAAACCGTTAAGGAAAGGATTGTTCAGTCGGGAAGCGATGTTGCCAATCAGATTAGCTCGGCAGCAGGCAACCTAGTAAATACTTATTCGCAAATGGCCGAGGCTATGAAAGCCAATGGCGATGTGGTATCTGATGGAAGCAACGGCTATCAGGAGCAGCTTGAACGACTTAACAAGAACATGGCAGCTCTTAACGCCGCACACGAATTACACCTTCAGGGAACATCGGAAAAACTTAAGCAATCGCAAGAAGTGTACTCTGGTGTTGAAGGTATGATGAAAAAACTCAAAACCTCAATTGACGAAACCGAGAAGTATGCTGATTCAATAGCAAAGCTTAACCAAAATATCGCATCGTTAAACACTATTTATGGCAATATGCTATCGGCCATGAATGTTATGTCGAACAATGCATAATGTTGAATTTGTAGCAACAACGCTTTATGGCTCACGGTAAAGAAACGCCAAGACAGAAAATGATAGGTATGATGTACCTAGTGCTTACTGCAATGCTTGCGCTAAACGTGTCGGCAACTGTACTAGATGCTTTCGTACTTGTTGATTCTGGTCTATCACAAACAGCAAAAAGTTTTTCGGTTAAAAATGAGCGGCTATACAACCAAATGGATAATGCAAATGCTGTTAACCCAAAGAAAGTTGGCCCATGGAAAGAAATTACCGACGAAATTAGGGTAAAAACGGCTGAACTTGTTGACTATATCCAGGATCTTAAAATACTAGCCGTTGTTACTGCTGAAGAGGAAACATCACCAGCACTTATTGGGGAGAAGGATATTGATGCAAAAAAGATTAAAGGCAAAGGGGATACAAACATCAGCGGACGAGTATTTATAGGGTCAGATGGTTCATCGGGAAAAGCCACCGATCTTAAGAACAAGATTATTGAATACCGAGAATACATGCAGAGTTTGGTCGATCCAGAAATTGCAGAGCAACTTATTCAGTCAATTAACAATTTGCTTAATACCGACGACCCTCCACCCTCTGCCGATGGAACTCCACATACATGGGAATCAACAAGGTTTGATCATATTCCGTTAGTTGCTGTTTTCCCTCAGCTAACCAAAGTACAACTTGATGTTCTCAACGTTGAAGCTGAAGTTGTGGGTTATCTTCTCCAACAAGTAGATGCTAGCGACTTTAAAGTAAATAAGCTTGATGCTGTAGTTATACCAAAGTCCGACTACGTAATTCAAGGTAATGAGTTTAGCGCAAATATTTTTCTAGCAGCTTCCGATACTACTCAGGTACCTCGAGTTTTTATTGGCGAGTATGAAACTTTCACCACCGAGCAAGGGTTAGAAGACTACAGAATGGTTGGAACATACGAAGAAGTTCCTGTTGAGGGAGGTAAAGGGATATTTACAAGAAGAGCAACAAGACTAGGTACAAACAAGTGGTCGGGTTTACTTGAAGTTACTGGGCCTGACGGCAATACTTTTAGGCGTCCGTTTAACCACGAGTATGAGGTAGCCCAACCAAACGTAGTTGTATCACCCACAAAAATGAACGTTTTTTACCGTGGTGTTGATAACCCTGTAGACATATCCATACCTGGAATTTCGATGGATAAGATTACAGCAAATATCGACGGTGGAGGATCAATTCGAAGAGCAGGTGGTGCATTTACCGTTGTGCCTGGTAGAGGAAATAAATGTAATGTAACCGTTTTTGCTGAAATTGAAGGAAACAGGCGCAGAATGGGAACTCGTGAATTTAGAGTACGCGATGTGCCCGACCCAATTCCCGGTGTAAGAGGAGTTGGTTCTCGTATAGTTAATAAAAACGAGCTAGCAGCATCATTAGCAGTTGAAGCGCGTATGCCTGAAAGTTTTGACTTTGACCTTTCATTTAGTATTACTGGCTTTACCGTAATGGCTACAGTTGGCGGATTTACCAGAACTGCAGTATCAAATAACCAGCTAATAACCGATGATCAACGTAGGCTTTTTGATGGTTTACGAAGCGGCCAAACCGTTAACATAATTGACATTACTGCTGTTGGCCCCGATGGCAAAACACGTAACTTGAATGATATAGTATACCGAATAAGATAACACTTTCGACTATGAAAAGAATAGCTTTTTTTCTACTAAGCGGATCGTTACTCCTAGCCTTCTCCTTATCTAGTATGGCCCAGAGAGAAATGAAGGAGCCTCTAGTTAACGATGGAATCTATGAAAGGGAAACAATTAAGCAGCGTATCCCAATTCCCTATCCACACTTGCGGGAAGCCGATATGATGTGGACAAGAAGGATATGGCGTATTGTTGACCTAAGGGAAAGAATGAATCATCCCTTATACTTTCCTACAACACGTATGCACGACAGGTCTAGCCTAACGCAGCGTTTAATGGATGCCATTAAATACAACGAGATTAATGCATACGATCCTGACGTTGACGATGAGTTTTCAGCGCTAATTTCGTATGATCAAATTTTAACAAAACTTGAGGCTCAGGATACAGAAAGGCAAGATGTTAGCCCAACAACTGGCCGCGATACTACAATTATTATCCCTGGTAGTATTAACTGGAGCGAGATTAGAGAACTTGAAATAAAAGAAGAATGGTTCTTCGACAAGCAACACTCAACCATGCAGGTTCGCATAATTGGCATTTGCCCAATTAGAGTGTATACTCGCTATGCACAAGGTCAGGATGATTTGGACATGGGAGGCGATTTATTGAAAATGAGGCTTTTCTGGGTATACTATCCTCACGCACGAACAGTACTAGCAAACACTGCTGTATTCAATGATTTTAACGATGCTCAAAGAAATTCGTTTGACGATATCTTCTTTAAAAGAAGATTTAGCTCGTACATTGTTCAAGAATCGAACGTTTTCAACAACAGACGGGTTTCTGAGTATACATTTGGTGGAATTCCTAACATGCAGGAATCGGAGCGCATTAGAAACGAACTGTTTACCTTCGAACACGACCTATGGGAGTACTAGCCCCATTATATATGTAAAAAAGAAAAAGGCTGCCTTTCGGCAGCCTTTTTTATGCTTTAAGCTTAGTATTAAATAAACTTATCACCTTTTTCTACTAATACATCGTTCTGATATCGTTTTATCTCCTGCTCATCCTCTTTTCGGCAAACCAAAAGAACTCCCTCTGATTCTACAACAATATAACCATCTAACCCTTGCAGTACAGCAAGCTTGTTGCTTGGTAGATTTACAATAGAATTCTTTACATCGTAAACCATTGCATTGCTGTTGCCTAAAACATTTCCATAGGCGTCTTTGGAGCTGTTCTGATAGAGCGAACCCCAAGTTCCCAAATCGGACCAACCAAACTCTGAGCAAATTACATACACATTATCTGCTTTCTCTAATACTCCATAATCAATGGAAATATTTTTACACTCGGAATATACCG
>CAZGQZ010000078.1:0-10345 GCA_964527985.1 uncultured Rikenellaceae bacterium
CTCGGAAAAACCCGTATTTTGCATTACCATTCCTACGGCTTTCCCTTGTGGGTCGAGCAATGCTTTAAGGGGCATCACGTTTATTTCTGCAATAAATTTCATGCTTGTGAGGTGTTATTTTTATGATGGCAAAACTATAAAAATTCGGCCAACTTTAAAATAAAAAACTTTAGCTGCTATACCTAATCCACTTCCACATTTCGGCCCAGGTATGCTTTTTACCATACAGCAAAATTCCAGTTCGGTATATTTTACCAGCCAACCAGGTAATAGCAATAAAGGTAATAATTAGCAAACTACCCGACAGTATTAGTTCCCATGTTGGAACGCCATAAGGCAAACGGGTTATCATTACTATTGGCGAGGTGAACGGAATCATTGAGAACCAGAACGAAATACTGCCGTCGGGCGAACGCAAACCACTAACCATAACAATTATAGCAAGAATAAGAGGAATGGTTATTGGCATAACCAGCTGCTGAGTATCGGCTTCGTTATCAACTGCCGATCCTACCGCTGCAAACATTGCGGCATAAAGCAAATACCCACCAATAAAGAAGAAGATAAACCCGCCAATTATAAGCACAAAGTTCACGTTTGATAATGCTGTCATTAGCTCATTCACAAAGCTATTATCGGCAACTTCGGCAGGCACAACTTGCGATGCTCCTTGCTGCTCCATTAGGCTAGTAACCGTTTCTTGGCTCATT
Source organism: uncultured Rikenellaceae bacterium (assembly GCA_964527985.1). Lineage (GTDB taxonomy): Bacteria > Bacteroidota > Bacteroidia > Bacteroidales > Tenuifilaceae > Perlabentimonas. The sequence continues at coordinate 711 of CAZGQZ010000078.1, forward strand.
TTGTCCGATCCCGAGCTAAGCAATAGCGTGCTGGCTGCTGTTACCAAACCAAACGTTAGCACAATCCAAAGCACAATTTGCACAAGGCTTACAGCAGCAATCCCTAATATTTTGCCCATCATTAGCTGGAATGGCTTCACCGACGATACGATAACCTCAACAATTCGGCTACTCTTCTCCTCAATTACGCCGCGCATTACCTGCGTACCGAAAAGGAAAATAAGCATATAAACCAAAAAGCTAAGAATGTAGGCCATACCCATTGCCAGCTCTGTTGAGCTCTCCTTGGCTTCGCCATCTTTTGTCCATTTAACTGTACGCACCCGCACTGATGTTTTAATACTGCTTAAAATCTCATCAAGATTTTCAATATCGTATGCGAGTAGCTTCTGCGACTCAATCTCGTTCTTTAGTGCGCTCGAAATGTGCGAAGTAATATCGATTGATGGCTGCTTATTGGAATAAAGCACCACTGCATCGGGCGATGTAGCCACCATTTTCCCGATATAAAGAACGGCATAGTAATTTGACTCGTGGAACGTTTCCTTGAGGTCATCAACATCAACATCCTTTAAAAACGAAAATTTAAGGTATTCGGTCTCAGGAATTTTTCCTTCAAAAATACCGGTATCGTCAACCACGGCAATATGGCGCTCGTTCTTGTCCTCCATGGTAGCAATAAGCGCGGGGACAACCATTAAACCTGCAAAAAGAATTGGGGTAAGCACGGTCATTATTATGAATGACTTCTTTCTAACCCTTGTTAGAAACTCCCTTTCAATAACTAGTAATATTTTTTTCATAGCTTATAATTTTCAATTTCAAACAATTGGCCTACTTGTGCCCATGTGCTTTATTGTACTCCTGCACAACCTGTATGAAAATATCGTTCATACTAGGAACAACCTGTTTAAAACCAACTACTTCGGCAACTGGAATTACCTGCTTTAAGAGTCGGTTATCAGTTGAAAACTGATGAACCTTTACTTGAGCCTTAACAATACCTGCATCCTCTTTATGACTCACAACCTCGTAGTTTCCATCGAGTGCACTAGTAACCTCATCAACCTGTCCCTTAAAAGCTAATTCGAACACATTGCTTCCATAATCAAGCCTAACCTTATCAATTGCTCCGCTGAGAATATTTTTCGACTTGTTGATTAGGGTTATGTGATCGCACATCTCCTCAACGCTCCCCATGTTATGGGTAGAGAAGATTACGGTTGCCCCATTCTTTTTTAGGTCAAGAATTTCATTCTTTATAAGGTTCGCGTTTATGGGATCGAAACCGCTAAAGGGCTCATCGAAAATAAGCAGCTTGGGCTCGTGAATAACGGTAACCACAAACTGAATTTTTTGGGCCATACCCTTCGATAGCTCTTCAATCTTTTTATCCCACCAACCCTGAATCTCCATGCGCTCAAACCAATATTTGAGTTTTTTTAGGGCATCGTTTCGGCTTAACCCTTTTAGGCGTGCCAGGTATAGCGCATGCTCGCCAACCTTCATCTTTTTGTATAGCCCACGCTCTTCGGGTAAGTAGCCAATGCTATAAATATCATCGGCTTTTATGGGTCGGCCCATAAACTCAACCTGCCCCTTATCGGGACCAGTAATTTGATTGACAATGCGGATTAGAGTTGTTTTGCCTGCCCCATTTGGGCCAAGTAATCCGTAAATACTTCCCTCTGGTACTGTAACGCTTACATCGTCGAGTGCAAGATGATTTGCAAAACGCTTCTCAATGTTACTAGTTGTTAGTATATTCATAACCTATATAATGATGTGGTTGATTTAAAGACACCAAATTTAATGGGAATTTGACTAACAATCGACAAAACAGCGAAAAATTAACAGAAATTTACGAACACACATTTTTCAACTACAAACAGCAAAGCTAAACCCTAGCATGGCTATTGTGTCTATTTGATTATAAAGCGAAAACAATTCTATTTACAACCAATACTCTTAACCTACATGAAAAGATTTTTAAGCCTCTCACTTTTAACCATTGCTGCCTCGATGCAAATTACTATGGCTCAAAGCATATTCGATCAGGTAAACGATCCATTTTTTGGCGAATCGTGCACAAGCATCCTAGTTGGTAAAAATGCATCAACCGATGGCTCGGTAATAACAAGCCACACCTGCGACGGCCGTTACCGAACCTGGGTTACCATTGAAAAAGGACAAACGTACGAGCGCGATACAGTTACCGCCATTTACAAAGGCTTACTTAAAACCGAAACGCCATGGGATATGCGCAATGTAAAAAAGGTTGGAGAAATACCACAGGCTAAGCAAACATTCGCTTTCCTAAACACCGCATACCCCAGCATGAATGAAAAACAGCTTGCCATTGGCGAAACAACCATAACGGGCCGAAAGGAACTTGTGAATGATGATGGTATGTTTTTAATTGAGGAGCTACAGCGCATAGCGTTACAACGATGCTCCACAGCAAGGCAAGCCATTACCCTAATTGGTGAACTCATAAAGGATTATGGCTACGGCGATTGGGGCGAATGCATTACCATTGCCGACACTAAAGAGGTTTGGCAAATGGAAATATTTGGCGAAGGGCCCGATAAAATTGGTGGCGTTTGGGCTGCGCAACGCATTCCCGACGATCATGTAGGCATTTCGGCTAATATCTCGCGAATTGGAGAGATCGACCTAAAGGACAAGGACCACTTTATAGCATCGGAAAATATTTTTGAAGTGGCAAAAGCAATGGGCTTTTGGGATGGCAAATCAACCTTTAAGTTTTGGCAGGCCTATGGCAACAGCAAAAAGCCATTTGCCATTCGCGATTTCTTTGTGCTTAACGCATTGGCGCCCTCGCTCAACCTAAGCTACAATGCCGATGAACTTCCGTTCTCGGTTAAACCCGACAACAAAGTTTCGGTACACGATGTTATTGCGCTCTACCGCGAAACCTACGAGGGAACAGAGTACGATATAACTAAAAACCTCAAGTCAATTAAAAAATCGTACAACGAAGATCGCGAAGTAATTAGCGTTGACACGATACTCTCGCCAATAGCTCATCCGTGGTTAACACGAAATGACCAAAATTTATACAACTACCTTAACGAAAATGCTGCCGAGTTCTACCGCACGGTTGCTGTTGCATGGTGCTCGTACTCGCACATAATTCAACTACGCGATTGGCTACCCGATGAAATTGGCGGTGTGGCTTGGTTCTCGTTCGACAATCCAGGACAAAGCCCACGAATACCCATTTTTTCTGGCACAGCTGAACTTCCCGAAAGCTTTAACTACTGCGGTCAAAAACGTCATCGCACCGATGCTGCTATTTGGCAATACCGTAAGGCCAATAAGCTAGCTACGCTAGCTTGGCAAGATACCAGAGAAGGAATGATGAAAGAGGTTGCCCACTTTGAGAACAAGGCAGCAATGGAAATTGAGCTAATGGAGGATAAGGTAAAAAAACTCTCGAACGAAGGCGATATAGAAGCCATTCAAGGAATGCTAACCCGCTACACTCATGATTTTACTGGAGCAACTATGCTTCGGTGGAACGAGCTCAAAAACGAATACTGGGGCCGGTTTGGGCTAGGATTCTAAACTTAAAATCTTCCGATTAATGCTCTTGAAGACAACTGGCTCTTTAAGAGCATTTACTTTTTAAATCGGTTGATAAGATCGATTGCCATTACCTCAGCATTGAAATGGTCATAAGATTTTTCATATTCAACAAGATTTTGGCGCTCATCAATGCTTCGGTTGTAGGCCTTATCGTAGTACCAGAGGAGTATGCGTGTAGCTTCGTGAAAATTGCCCTCCTCAATTGCTTGCAGGGCGCTATTAGCATTATTTCCTCCCAACCTTTTTGTTATTTTGCTTATGGCATGTGCAAGCTCGTCGGTTTTAAATTGGGCGTATTCGCCAACCAACCGGTCAATACGTTCGCTTAATGCAAGGTCAATTTTAACCAATGGGCTAAAATGCATCCTGTTATAAAAACTTTGTGGGATGAAAACATGGCCAATACACATCGATTCGTCCTCGACCCAAACAGTATGGCTAATATCAAAATCCTTCATTACCCAAAAGAGGTTGTTCTCAAACTGCTCGGTAGTTGGCTGTGGCGCATGACCCAATCCGCCAAAAACAGAGCCTTTATGGTTTGCCAATCCCTCTAAATCAACCACCTGCTCGCCTAGCTCTTTTAGCTTTAGCAGAAGTTCGGTTTTACCGCTTCCGGTACAAGACGTAATCACCTTAAATTTCCAATTCTGTCCAAGAATCGATGCTGCATATCGCCTAAACCCTTTGTATCCTCCGCTCACTGTTTCTGCTGGCAATCCAGCAGTTCTAAAAAGCCATGCCATTGATGCCGAACGCATTCCACCTCTCCAACAATGCACCACAAGCTTATCGCGGTACGATAAATTGCTCGCTTGCCTTACAAACCCCGACATTTTAGGTCCAACAATATCGAACGCCTTAAGCATTGCTTCGTTACGGCTAACCTGCTTATACAAAGTGCCCACCTCGGCTCTTTCGTTGTTTGAAAAGATGGGGATATTTATGGCACCTGGAATGTGCCCTTGGGCAAATTCTGCTGGCGTTCGAACGTCAATTAAGGGGTTATGCTCAATGTGCTTTAGAAGCTCGCTGGGTTCAATGCTTTTCAAAATTGGATAATTGGTAAAGTAAGATTTGTAAAGTTAACGATAATATTAAAAGCCATTAACGCAAACACGGACTATTGCAAAGGCCAATAATCCGTATTTACGCAGTTAATAAACCAGTCAAATGCTACTCGAAAAAGTTTTTCATCCTTTCGAAGAAGCTCTTATCACCCGAGTCGGGTGCAGGGGTAAAATTCTCCGATTTCGAAAGTTTTTCAACCGTAGCCTTTTCGTCCTTAGAAAGATTTTTGGGCACCCAAACGTTTATGCTAACCAGCAAATCGCCACGACCATATCCATTAACATCGGGTAACCCCTTTCCTCTTAACCTAAGCACTTTCCCAGGTTGCGTTCCGGGTTCAATTTTTATCTTCACCTTACCCTCAACTGTAGGAATTTCAACAGGTGCGCCTAAAGCAGCATCGGGAAAACTTATGTAAAGGTTATAGATCAAATCGTTGCCATCGCGAATTAAATCAGGGTGTTTCTCCTCCTCAATAAGCACAAGTAAATCGCCGTTTACACCTCCCCGACGAGCAGCATTTCCCTTTCCCGAAACCGACATCTGCATACCTTCGGCTACACCAGCAGGAATTTTAAGCGTTATAACCTCAGCATCGCGAACAACGCCTTCGCCAGAGCAGCTAGTACACTTATCGGTAATCATCTTACCCTCGCCATTACAGGTAGGACAAGGCGAAGTGGTTTGCATTTGACCAAGCAGCGTGTTAGTTACACGGGTTACGTAACCCGATCCTCGGCATGTTGAACAAGTTGAGTACGACGAACCATTAGCGGCACCTGTTCCTGAACACGATTTACAGGTTATATACTTATTAACCTTTATCTTCTTCTCAACGCCATTGGCAATTTCTTTCAGCGTAAGCTTAACCTTTACTCGCAAATCGGAGCCCTTATTTACCCTGCGCGAACCTCCTCGGCTACCTCCAAATCCACCAAACCCGCCAAAGCTGCCGAAATGGCCGCCAAAAATATCGCCAAACTGCGAGAAGATATCCTCCATGGTCATGCCACCACCACCAAAACCTCCAGAACCACCGTTCATGCCTGCGTGGCCAAACTGATCGTAGCGAGCACGCTTATTATCGTCGCTTAGCACTTCATATGCCTCGGCAGCCTCTTTAAACTTCTCCTCAGCGGTATGGTCGCCTGGATTTTTGTCGGGGTGAAATTGCAAAGCCATTTTGCGGTAGGCTTTTTTTATCTCGTCCTTCCCTGCGCTTTTAGAAACGCCCAATACCTCGTAGTAATCTCTTTTTGCCATCAATACTAATTATAAAATGCTACTCTCCAATTACAACCTTTGAGAACCGTATTACCTTGTCGTTTAGTTTATACCCTTTCTCAACCACGTCAACAATTTTCCCTTTAAGCTCATCGCTGGGAGCAGGAATTTTGGTGATTGCCTCGTGCAAATCTGTATCTAGTTCTTTGCCTTCGGCCTCAATCACGTGTACACCATTATTTTTCAGAAATTCAGCAAACTTTCCATGTATTAAAACAAGTCCTTGCTTCAACGCATCAACATCGGTTGCTGTTTGGCTATGCTTAATGGCCCTTTCAAAATCGTCAACTAGCGGAAGTATTGCTTTCATTACATCTTCCGATCCGTATTTAATCAGGTCCATCTTTTCGCGCTGGGTCCGCTTACGGTAGTTATCGAACTCGGCCGACAACCGTATGTACTTATCCTTAGCCTCATCAAGCTGATTTTGCAGCTCAACAAGTGGATCAACCTCCTGCTCAACTTCTTCTTTAACTTTTTGCGTCTCTTCGCCATTTTGATTTGGATCAGCTGTCTTCTCGTTGCCCTTTTTAACCTCTACTGGTTCTGCTTTTGCCTGTTCTGCTTTTTGCGTATTTTTCTTTGCCATATTTGTAATAAAAAATAATTTCTAATTTGCCCTAAAGGGCAAACAAACCGTTTGCCAACTGCTTGCCTTAAGCCAAATTGGCACACCCGAAAGCTATTGCATGATTATTTGACAACCTCTAAGCTGAGGATTAGTCATGCCTAATAATTTGTGCTCCAATTGCATTAAGCCGTCCCTCAATATTCTGGTACCCTCTGTCAATTTGCTCAATATTGTGAATAATGCTTGTTCCGTTTGCCGAAAGAGCGGCAATTAGCAGCGCAACACCTGCTCTGATATCGGGAGACACCATTGAGGTTGAACGAAGTTGCATTTTATGGTTGTGCCCAATAACGGTTGCTCGGTGCGGGTCGCAAAGTATAATCTGAGCACCCATATCGATGAGCTTATCAACAAAAAACAGCCTGCTCTCGAACATTTTTTGGTGAATGAGAACTGACCCTTTAGCCTGTGTTGCCACTACAAGAAACACGCTAAGCAGATCGGGAGTGAGGCCTGGCCAAGGAGCGTCGGCAATGGTCATTATTGAACCGTCGATAAAAGTTTCAATCTCGTAGCTATCCTGCTTTGGGATATAGATATCATCGTTAATCCTTTCGAACTCAATGCCAAGTCGTTGGAATGAGCTAGGGATTATGCCAAGATCGTCATACGATACATTTTTTATGGTAATCTCACTTCGGGTCATGGCTGCCAACCCAATAAACGAGCCTACCTCAATCATATCGGGCAAAATGGTGTGCTCAGTACCCCCAAGTGAATCAACCCCTTGAATAGTAAGCAGGTTCGATCCTACCCCAGTAATCTTTGCGCCCATGCGGTTTAGCATTTTGCAAAGCTGCTGAAGATATGGCTCGCAGGCTGCATTAAAAATGGTGGTTTTGCCTGGAGTAAGCACTGCAGCCATAACAATATTTGCTGTTCCGGTTACCGATGCTTCGTCGAGCAACATGTATGCTCCCTTTAAATTATCACCTTTTACCTCGTAGAAGCTCTCCTTGGCATCGAAAGTAAATTTTGCCCCCAACTTTTGGAAACCTACGAAATGGGTGTCGAGTCTTCGGCGACCAATTTTATCGCCACCAGGCTGGGGAATATAACCCACTCCGTAACGAGCTAGTAGTGGGCCAACAATCATAATTGAACCCCTAAGAGCAGCAGCTTTTGACTTAAACTCCTCACTTTTTAGGTAATCGATATTTACATTTTTTGCCCTAAAAGTGCATTCCGAAGTGGAGTGTCGATTAACCTCGACACCCATACTTTCAATAAGTTCAATGAGCTTGTTCACATCGCGAATATTCGGAATATTCTTTATTGTAACCTCATCGGGTGTTAGCAATACAGCACAGATAATCTGCAAAGCTTCGTTTTTTGCACCTTGGGGTGTAATCTCTCCGCTTAGGGTTTTGCCCCCATTAATTTCGAAGGTAGCCATGAAAAAAACTATTTTTTACGTGGTTGAAATTTCTTTCGTGGTTTGTGTGAATGCGAAGTATTCTCTCTAACCTCATTAAACTTAAACTCGGGAGATAAGGTTAGCTTTCCATCGCTGAGTTCTTTAATGTCTCTCATAATATCCTCATCGGAAACCGAATCCTTATTCCAGATGAGGTATGATTTCTTCATATGGTTAGCAATTAGGCTAGTCAATGCATCCTTCTCCTCACCTGGCTCCATGGCTATTGCCTTATCAATCATCATGCTAATTGACCTGCCATAATGCTTATACTTAATTGGCTGCGAAGGGTAGGGTACTTTTTGGGGCTTTTCGTAAATAACCGATGCCTCAGGTTTCGGGTATGATGAGTCGATATCGAGGTTAAACTCGGCCATAATATGCAAATGGTCCCAAAGCTTATGCTTAAAATCGTTAATATCGCGCAGATGAGGGTTCATATTTCCCATAACCGCAATAATTGATTTTGCCATTCGGTTACGATCATCCCTGTCGCTAACCTCAAGTAGCTGATCGACCATTTGTTGGATATGCCTTCCATACTCAGGCAAAACCAAATGCTTCCGCTGGGTGTTATAGTCCATGTATATAGTTTATGTTAAAAAAGTGTATAAAGCAAAGGCAGTAAACTCTTTGTGAAGTAAAAAATGGTTGGTTCTTAATTTGCAAAACTAGCTGATTATTGGGTAAAAACCAAATGGCAAAAAACTACTAGCTATTGCCATTTATCATACGCCAAATGGCACCCTCTTTAAGGGCATATGCCGATTGAAACATGCGGCTAATTCCGAAGCGCTTAATTAAAAAGTTAGTAAAAATAGTTGCAAGCACAATCATCTCAACGCGCATGGGATCCATCCCTGGAATTTGGCTTCGCTCTTCCTTGGTTGATTGAATAAGCTGTGTATGCAGATTAAAATACTCATCAAGCGGAATTTCTACACTTGCATTACCATTTGCGCTGATAAGTGACTTTTGGCTGAGTATGCTTCTATAGGTGTCGAACGAGCCAGAACTGCCTATTATGGTTTTCGGATTATACTTACTAATTGGGCTTACAATATCATCAAGCTGTGCTTCAAGATACTGTTCTATCTTTTCAATTTCGGATGGTTGAATTGGATCGGATGGGTTAAACATTTGGAGCAGTCGCGAAATTCCCAAATCATAGCTTTTACGCCAGAGGCAACTAGCTGCGTTACCAATTATTAGCTCATTGCTACCTCCACCAATGTCAAGCATCAAAACATTATCGCTGCCAATCTCAACGGCCTGTCTAATACCTAAATAGATGAGTTCAGCCTCCTCGTCTCCTCCAATTACGCTTACGCTAATTCCATAATTACTTTTGATATCGGCAACAAAATCGCTACCATTTACTGCGTTTCGAGTAGCCGATGTGGCAAAGGCAAAAATCTCGGGCGATCCGTGTAGAAGTATTGTCCGAATATGCTCACCAATTGCGTTTAATCCTCGCTGGTAAGCTTGTGGGGCAATTACTTTGCTGTTAATGCCCCCTTCGCCAAGTTTAACAGGCAGCTTACCGGTGTGGATTATTCTATACGACAAATCTCCATTCACCTCAGCTATTAGCAAGTTAAATGTGTTGGTGCCCATATC
>CAZGQZ010000079.1:0-2796 GCA_964527985.1 uncultured Rikenellaceae bacterium
AAATTATAAATGATTAAGCCAGTAGTAATATGGTTTACGGGTTTACCATCATCGGGTAAAACAACGCTTTCCAATTTATTAGGTGATAGTTTAAGGGCTGAAGGTAATCCAGTGGTTTGCATTGATGGCGATGCGTTCCGAAAATCGCTTGCTAGCGATTTGGGTTACTCAATTGCCGATAGGCAAGAGAATATCCGAAGAGCAGCACAAATGGCTAGGCTGGTTGTCGAGTCGGGGGTTACAGCAATATGCTCGTTTATTTCTCCCACCGAGCAAATACGCCAGTTGGCTCGCCAAATTATTAACAGCCCAAGGTTTGTAGAGGTTTACGTTAGTACACCCCTTGAGGTTTGTAAGCAGCGCGATGTGAAAGGATTGTATAAAAAAGTTGCACAAGGGCTAATTAAAGATTTTACCGGTATCGATTCGCCATACGAAGTTCCCGCTAATCCCGATTGTACCATCGATACCTCGCTAATGTCACCCAGCGAGTGTGCAAACCTACTTTTTACCTGCATAACACAAAAGTTTTATTAATTTTGTGCGGTGTTTCAAAAAGAAAAGCTCATAAAACCATAGAGAATTATAAAAATCAAGAGGTAGGTTTTTAAAGTCTACCGTGCTTGTGAATAAATTTTGTTGAAATGAAGCAGTTTACCATTAATCATCTACGCGAACTTGAGTCGGAGTCGATATTTGTAATCCGTGAAGTTGCAGCTCAGTTCGAAAACCCCGTAATGCTTTTCAGCGGTGGGAAGGATTCCATTGTTATGTTCCACTTGGCCAGAAAAGCCTTCTACCCAGCAAAAGTTCCATTCCCGCTAATGCATATCGATACTGGCCATAACTTTCCTGAAACCATAGAGTTTCGAGACTGGTTATCCAAAGAAACAGGTGTTTCGGTTATTGTTGCCTCTGTTCAAGAGTCTATCAATACTGGACGAGCAGTGGAAGAAACAGGAATTAACGCCAGCCGTAACAGGTTACAAACTGTAACCCTGCTCGATGCTATTGAGAAGAATAAATTTGATTGTGCAATGGGCGGTGGCCGACGTGATGAAGAAAAGGCACGTGCTAAAGAGCGTTTCTTTTCGCATCGCGATGAGTTTGGCCAGTGGGATCCCAAAAACCAACGCCCCGAACTTTGGAACATATTCAACGGTCGTAAAGGCATGGGCGAACACTTTAGAGTTTTCCCAATTAGTAATTGGACTGAAATGGACGTTTGGCAGTACATTTTCCTTGAGGATATTGCCATTCCTTCGCTATACTTTTCACACGAGCGTGAAGTATTCCTCCGCGATGGCGTTCTCTACGCTAAAACTCCTTTCATGCAGATGCGCGACACCGAAAAGGTTGAGAAGAAAATTGTTCGCTTCCGAACCATTGGTGATGCCACCTGTACCGGTGCTGTTGAGTCAAAGGCCAATTCGCTAACAGATATTATTCGCGAAGTTGCTGCCATTAGAACAACCGAAAGAGGAGGTAGGGCTGATGACAAGAGAAGCGAGGCTGCAATGGAGGACAGGAAGATTGAAGGGTATTTCTAAACCCAATTTAGTTAACGCATTAAATAAGGAAAATCAAAATTGCTATGGATAACACGTTTAACGATTCGGCATATCTAAATATGGAGTTGCTCCGGTTTACCACAGCCGGCAGTGTTGACGATGGAAAAAGTACGCTAATTGGAAGGTTGCTATTCGACTCGAAAGCAATTTTTCAGGATCAGCTTGAGGAGGTTGAAAAAGCTTCGGTTAAAAAAGGCGATGAGCACATTAACCTTGCGCTACTTACCGATGGGCTTAGGGCTGAGCGTGAGCAAGGAATTACCATTGATGTTGCTTACCGATATTTTCATACGCCAAAGCGCAAGTTTATAATTGCCGATACACCTGGTCATATTCAGTATACACGAAACATGGTTACAGGCGCATCAACAGCTAACGCAGCAGTAATACTTGTTGATGCTAGGCATGGAGTAATTGAGCAAACCATTAGGCATGCATATATTGCCTCGTTACTTTGCATTCCTCACGTTATTGTTTGCGTTAACAAGATGGATTTAGTTGAGTTTAACGAGGAAATTTTTTCTGAGATTCAGAAGAAATTCATGTCTTTCTCATCAAACCTCAACCTTAAGGATGTTAGGTTTATACCAATAAGCGCATTGCATGGCGATAATGTGGTTGACCGATCGAAAAAAACTCCTTGGTACGATGGCCCTACCCTTATGTACCTGCTCGAAAATTTATACATCAGTAACGATTATAATCAGGTTGATGCTCGTTTCCCAGTGCAATATGTTGTACGTCCGCAAAGCGATGAATTTCACGATTTTCGCGGGTATGCCGGCCGAATGGCTAGCGGTACGTTTAAGGTTGGCGATAGGGTAAAGGTATTACCCTCTGGTTTCACTTCCTCTATTGAGTCCATTAGGCTTTTTACCGATGAGCTTGAGAGTACTAGTACACCGCAATCAGTTACCATTACCCTTTCCGACGATTTGGATGTTAGTCGTGGTTGCATGATTGTTCCAGCCGAGAATGGCATTGAAACGGGGCAGGACATAGAGCTAATGGTATGCTGGTTAAGCGACAAACCTCTTAACACTGCCGCCAAGTACGTTGTAAAGCATACTTCGAGCGATGTACGCTGCATGGTAAAGGACATAAGGTACAAGGTTAATATCAACTCATTGGATAAGGACTACAACGACAAATCCATTGGCTTAAATGATATTGCATGCATTGCCATTCGTACTACTAAGCCTCTTTTTTACGATTCGTATAGGCA